>JBEHYH010000031.1:0-22965 GCA_048498275.1 Myxococcota bacterium
TGCGCGCGATTCGCGCCGAGAAATCCGTCGGCAACGCGAGTGCTTCGTCGAGCGAGTTGGTGTGCAGCGACTGCGTGTGCCCCTGCGTCGCCGCCATCGCCTCGACGCAGGTGCGAATCACGTTGTTGTGCACGTCTTGCGCGGTCAGCGACCAGCCCGACGTCTGGCAGTGCGTGCGCAGCGCGAGGCTCTTCGGGTTCTTCGGCGAGAAACCCGACATCAACTTCGACCACAGCAAGCGCGCGGCGCGGAGCTTCGCGACCTCCATGAAGAAGTTCATGCCGATGGCGAAGAAGAAGCTGAGCCGCGGCGCGAACGCGTCGACGCTCATGCCCGACGCGATGCCGGTGCGCACATACTCGAGGCCGTCGGCGAGCGTGTACCCGAGCTCCAGGTCGGCCGACGCTCCGGCTTCCTGCATGTGGTACCCGGAGATCGAGATCGAATTGAACTTCGGCATCTTCTTCGAGGTGAACGCGAAGATGTCCGCGATGCTCTTCATCGAGGGCGCGGGCGGATAGATGTAGGTGTTCCGCACCATGAACTCTTTGAGGATGTCGTTCTGGATCGTCCCTGAGAGTTTTTCGGGCGACACGCCCTGCTCTTCGGCGGCCACGACATAGAGCGCGAGAATCGGCAGCACCGCGCCGTTCATCGTCATCGACACGCTCATCTTGTCGAGCGGGATGCCGTCGAACAGCAGCTTCATGTCGAGGATCGAGTCGATCGCCACGCCGGCCATGCCGACGTCGCCCGACACGCGCGGGTGATCGGAGTCGTACCCACGGTGCGTCGCGAGATCGAACGCGATGGAGAGCCCCATCTGCCCGGCGGCGAGATTGCGCCGGTAGAACGCGTTCGAATCTTCGGCAGTCGAGAACCCGGCGTACTGACGCACGGTCCACGGTTGCTGCACGTACATCGTCGGGTACGGCCCGCGAATGAACGGCGCGTACCCTGGCATCGAGCCGAGGTGCTTCACGTCGTTCAGATCGCTCGCCGAGTAGCGCGAACGATGCGGAATGCCTTCAGGCGTGTCCCACGTGTTCTGAGCGGCGGGCGCATTCGCACTGACCTTCACCGAGTCGAAATCGATTCCTGCAAAGCGGCTCATGGGTACGACTCCAGGAGTTTGCTGAGTGTGTCGACCACGTCGCAGCCGATGAAGATGAAACCATCGACGCCCGCCGTGCGGAGCTCGGCTTCGTTCGCGCCGGGCCGGCCAGCGAGCAGCACCTTCGTGCACCCCGCGGCCTTCAACGCCTTCGCGCGCGCGACAGCTTCGACTGCGTAGCGTTCGTCAGTGCCGCACAGCACGGCGACGACCTCTTTTTCATCAGCCGACACTTCACGCGCCTTGATGCCGCCGGCCGCGAGGAAGTTGAGCGCGAAGCCGACGCGCGCACGCGATTCAGCGATGGTGCCGAGCGCGACGAGAATCGCTTTCGGAGCGAACGCTTCAGCCGAGACACGCAGCGCCTCGAACTGCTCCGAGTCGTGCCGGTGTTCGAGATTCTTGCGCTCCGTCGGCAGTACTTCATCGACGTTCGCGAACTCCGAGACACCGAGAATCGGAATCTTCCGCTTCGCGATCGCCGCGAGTCGATCCGTCCACGTCTTCTCAACGCGCGCTTTCAAACCGGGCAACGCCTTCGCGAGCCCGCCTTCGGCCTCCATCGCCTGAAAGCGCTTCCACGCCTCACGCGCGAGCTGATCGGTGAACGTGTCGAGGTAGTACGAGCCGGCCGCGGGATCGATCACCGCACCAAGCGCGCTCTCATGATGCAGCACGAGCTGCGTGTTGCGAGCGACGCGCGCTCCGAGTTCAGAACGCACCATCGCGTCATCGAACGCAGCGGGCGTCACGAAATCAGCGCCACCGAGAATCGCGGCGAACGTCTGCGTGGTGACACGCAGCATGTTCACCCATGGATCACTGATGGTGAGCGTCCGGCGAGATGAAACCGCGTGAACGATCAGCTTCGCGTTCGGCGCGCCGGCCACCGTCGCCAACTTCGCCCAACAGATGCGCAACGCGCGCAGCTTGCAGAGTTCGAGGAACGTGTCGCGACCGACGGAGATTTGAACGACGACTCCGTCGTGCTTTTGAAGTGTCGCGCCTGCAGCGAGTGCGAATGCGAGTTCGTCTGCGGCGTCGGCGCCTGATTCGTGAAGACCGAGCGTTGAGATTCGTCCCTCACCCCAACCCTCTCCCGCTTGCGGAAGAGGGGGTTCAACCAGTTCGCACTTCGCCGGCATGCCCGGCACCTGCAGCGCCGGAGCCTCGACGTACAACGGCTGCACCGACAGACCTTCCGGCAGCTTCACGACCAACTTGTCGAACGCTTCGATCGACGACTTCCACTCGGCAAAGGTCGTCATCACATGTTCCGCCGGTATTGGCCGCCGACTTGATACAGCGCCGCGGAGATCTGGCCGAGCGTGCAGACCTTGCACGCTTCCATCAGCGCCGCGAAGACGTTGCCGCCGCTGATCGCCGCGCGCTGCACTTCAGCGAGCGCCTTCTTTCCGGCGTCAGCATTCCGCTTCCAGAACGCATCGCGCGAGACGATGGCGTAGTCCTTCTCTTCCTTCGTCGCGCGGATCACTTCAGGCGGCTGCACCGTCGGCGAACCTTTGGGGTCCAGGAACGTGTTCACGCCGATCAGCGGCAGCTCGCCGTTGTGCTTGAGCGTCTCGTAATAGAGCGACTCTTCCTGAATCTTCGAGCGCTGGTACATGCGCTCCATCGCGCCGAGCACACCGCCGCGCTCGGAGATCGAACGGAATTCAGTCAGCACCGCCTGCTCGACGAGGTCCGTCAACTCCTCGACGATGAACGAACCCTGCGTCGGGTTCTCCGACTTCGACCACCCGAACTCCTTGTTGATGATCAACTGAATCGCGAGCGCACGACGAACGCTCTCTTCCGTCGGCGTGGTGATCGCTTCGTCGTACGCGTTGGTGTGCAACGAGTTGCAGTTGTCCTGCAGCGCGAGCAGCGCCTGCAGCGTGGTGCGGATGTCGTTGAACGCGATCTCCTGCGCGTGGAGCGAACGGCCGGAAGTCTGAATGTGGTACTTCAACTTCTGGCTGCGCTCGTTGGCGCCGTACTTGTCGCGCATCGCACGCGCCCAGATGCGGCGAGCGACACGACCGAGCACCGTGTACTCAGGGTCCATTCCGTTCGAGAAGAAGAACGAAAGGTTCGGCGCGAAGTCATCGATGTGCATGCCGCGCGACAGGTAGTACTCGACGAAGGTGAAGCCGTTCGCGAGCGTGAACGCGAGCTGGCTGACCGGGTTCGCCCCCGCTTCAGCGATGTGGTACCCGCTGATCGACACCGAATAGAAGTTGCGAACCTTGTGGTCGATGAAGTGCTGCTGAATGTCGCCCATCATCCGCAGCGCGAATTCGGTCGAGAAGATGCAGGTGTTCTGCGCCTGGTCCTCTTTCAAGATGTCAGCCTGCACCGTGCCTCGAACCGCCGAGAGCGTCTGCGCGCGAATCTTCGCGTAGACCTCCGGCGGCAACACTTCGTCACCCGACACACCGAGGAGCAGCAGGCCGAGCCCGTCATTCCCCTCCGGCAACGTGCCCTGGTACTTCGGGCGCGCGACGCCCTTCACGCGATACAGCTCTTCGATCTTCTTCTCGACCTCGTCGACCTTGTTGTTGGCGCGAATCCACTTCTCGCACTGCTGATCGATCGCGGCGTTCAAATAGAAGCCGAGCAACATCGGCGCGGGGCCGTTGATGGTCATCGACACCGACGTCGCCGGGTCAGCGAGATCGAAACCGGAATAGAGCTTCTTCGCGTCATCGACGTTCGCGATCGAAACGCCGGAGTTGCCGACCTTGCCGTAGATGTCAGGCCGGTGATCGGGGTCTTCACCGTAGAGCGTCACCGAGTCGAACGCGGTCGACAGACGCTTCGCCGGCAAGCCGCGCGACACGTAGTGGAAGCGACGATTCGTACGTTCCGGCCCGCCTTCACCCGCGAACATGCGCGCGGGGTCTTCGTTCTCACGCTTGAGCGGAAACACGCCAGCCGTGAACGGGAACTGCCCCGGAGGCGCTTCACGCAACAACCACGTGAGCACGTCACCCCAGTCTTCGTATTTCGGCAGCGAGACCTTGGGGATCTTGAGGTGCGAAAGCGTCTCGGTCGTCAGGTCGAGCTCGATGACCTTGTCGCGAACCTGGAACTGGTACTTCTCCGCGGCGTAGCGGCGCTTCGTCGCGGGCCAATCAGCGAGCAGCTTGCGGCACTCGGGGTCGAGGCGCGCTTCGAGCTCCTGGTACAGCGCGACGAGCTCCGTGAGGTACGCGGGCTCGCCTTCGACCGTCTGCGTGACCTGCACGGTGCCACGCGATTCGACGACCTCGAGCTTCTTCTTGCCGACGTTGGCGCGGAGCGCCTCGATGGTGCCGTGCAACTGGTACATGCGACGCGCGATCGCCGATTGCTGCTTCACGAACGCATCGGCCGCGTCAGACGTCTCGCAGATCTCCGCGAGGTAGCGCGTGCGCTCGGGCGGAATCACCCAACGTTTCTCACTCGTGCCGGCCGCGAGCGTGTTCGTCGACTTCAAATCAGCGCCGGTCTTCTGTGCGATCTTGTCCATGATCGCGCGGTACAGCGTGTTCATGCCCGGGTCGTTGAACTGCGACGCGATGGTTCCGTGAACCGGCGTCTTGTCGTCATCGAGTGCGAACTGATTGTGCGCGCGCTTCCACTGCTTGCGAACGTCGCGCAGCGCGTCGAGTGAGCCGCGCTTGTCGAACTTGTTGATGGCGATCAGGTCGGCGAAGTCGATCATGTCGATCTTCTCGAGCTGCGTCGCCGCGCCGTACTCCGCAGTCATCACGTAGAGCGACACATCAGCATGCTCGGTGATCTCCGTATCTGACTGGCCGATGCCTGACGTCTCGACGATCACCAGATCGAAACCCGCCGCGCGGCAGATATCGATCGATTCCTGCACGTGCCGCGAGAGCGCGAGGTTCGACTGACGCGTCGCCAGCGAGCGCATGTACACGCGCTTGTCGTCGATGGCGTTCATGCGAATGCGATCACCGAGCAGCGCTCCGCCCGTCTTGCGCTTCGAAGGATCAACGGAGATCACCGCGAGCGTCTTGTCTTTGAAATCGATGAGGAACCGGCGAACGAGCTCATCGACGAGGCTCGACTTACCCGCGCCGCCCGTGCCCGTGATGCCGAGCACCGGAGGTTTCTTCGTCTCCAGCTTCTTCAACTCCGCGCGCAGTTCACTTTCCGTCTCGGGGAAGTTCTCGGCGATGGTGATGAGCGCGCCGATGGTGCCCGGCGCCTTCGCGTTGAGCGCTTTCAACTCGCCACCGAACGACGCCGATCGCTTCTCGAAGTCGCACTGCTTGATGAGGTCGTCGATCATCCCCTGCAGGCCCATCGCGCGGCCGTCGTCGGGCGAATAGATGCGCGAGACGCCGTACTTGTGCAGCTCCTCGATCTCGCTCGGCAAGATCGTTCCGCCGCCGCCGCCGAACACCTTGATGTTCGCGTTCGCCTGCTTGAGCAGGTCGATCATGTACTTGAAGTACTCGACGTGACCGCCCTGGTAGCTGGTGATCGCGATGCCCTGCACGTCTTCGGCGATCGCGCAGTTCACGATCTCCGCGACCGATCGGTTGTGACCGAGGTGAATCACTTCGGCGCCCGACGCCTGCATGATGCGGCGCATGACGTTGATCGCGGCGTCGTGACCGTCGAACAGCGACGCGGCGGTGACGATACGGACGTGGTGCTTCGGCTTATAGGGCGACAGAGGGGCCTGCATGCCCCGCGCAGTACTACAAACCCCGAGGGTGTTCAGCCCGTGTCTCGCTCCGGTTTCAGCGCAGCGCGGCGAGCTTTTCGGCGGCCGCTTCGAGCACCTTGTCGGTCTTGCAGAACGCGAAGCGCGCCAGGCCGTGAACGTCGGGCGCGTGCGCGGGCGAATAGAAGACCGAGGGAGGAATCGACGCGAGCCCGTGCTCCATCAGGAGCCGACGACAGAAGGCGACGTCGTCCTCTCCGTTCCGGCGGAAACGGTCGGTGCGCGCCATGAGGAAATACGTCCCCTCACAGGGCAGCACCTCGAAGCCGGAGCGCGTCAAAGCCTGCGTCAGAAAATCGCGTCGTTTCGCGTAGTCAGCCGTGAATGACGCGAAATGTGCGTCATGAAGTTCGAGCGCCTTCGCGATCGCCAACTGAAACGGAGCCGGCGTGCAGAAGGTGATCCACTGATGCGCTTTCTGCACGGCGCTCACGAGCTCAGCGCGGCCGAGATGCCAGCCGACCTTCCAACCGGTGAACGAGAACGACTTGCCGCCGGAAGAAATGGTCAGCGTGAACTCGTCGAAGCCGGGGAGCGTCGCGGGCCGCAGATGCTTCGCGTCGTCGAACACCAGGTGCTCGTAGACCTCGTCACTCACCAACACTGCGCCGGCGCGCTTCGTCAGTTCACCGATGCGCAGCAGCTCTTCACGCGTGAACAACTTGCCGGTCGGGTTGTGCGGCGTGTTGATGATGACGAGCTTCGTCTTCGACGTGAACGCAGCGGCGAGTTCCGCGTCATCGAGCCACCATTTCGAGTGCTGCGAATCAGGCGCGCGCAGACGAACGAAACGCGGCACCGATCCCGCCATCTGCACGCTCGCGAGATACGAGTCGTAGAACGGCTCGAAGAGCACGACCTCATCACCGGGCACCGTGAAGGCTTGAACGGCGGCAAAGATCGCCTCCGTCGCGCCCGCGGTGATTCCGACCTGAGTCGCAGCATCAATCGTCTGCCCGTAGAAACGCTTCGCATGCGCCGCGACGGCCGACTTGAGCGCGGGAACTCCCTGCGTCATCGCGTACTGATTCGAGCCGCCGTTGATCGCCTCGATCGCCGCGCGCGCGATCTCAGGCGGGCCTTCGAAATCAGGAAAGCCCTGCCCGAGATTCACCGCGCCGAGCTGCGCCGCGAGCTTCGAGAACTCCGAGAAAATCGTGATGCCGAACCCTGCGACGCGCGCGCTTTCCATTCAGTTCTCGATGAAGACGTATTCGTGCTGGTTGTCGCGCGTGGTGAGCGTGCGCTTGCCGTCTTTTTCTCCGGCGACGAATTCGTCGCCCGCGGCTCCGGGGGTGATGGTGACGAACGAGACGGAACCATCGGTGTTCACGCGCGTCGCGACCTCGGCCTTGTACTCACCGAAGTCGAACAACGTGATCGCGCCCTTCGGCTCGACCTTCAACCCACCGAGCGCGGCGTTCGAATACGACTTCGCCAGCCTGGCGATCTGCGCTGGGTCAGCGGGAGACGTGAGCAGCTTCTTCCACGCCTCGACGTCGTCGAAATACGACTTCGCCTCGGCCTTCACCGTCGCGTCGGCTTCGGGTCTTCCATCGAAGAGCACCTCGAGCAGCTTGCGGCGGAACGCTTCGCGGATGATCCAACCCGGGTCGCCGTTGGTCAGCACCACCGCGCCGACGCCCTGCTCCGGCAGCCAGATCATGTCGCTGAAGAAGCCGATCATCGAACCGCCGTGATGCACTACCGGCACGCCGTAGGTGTGATCGATTTCGAGCGCCATCGCGTAGTCGGCATTCGCGCCGAGCGAGACCTGCGGCTTGCGGCGCTCGAGCAGCGCCTCCTTGCCGATGTACTGCTTGCCGTCGACGACGCCCTCGTTGAGCTCCATCTGCACGTATTTCAGGAGGTCGTTCGCGGTCGACCACGCGCCCCCCGCGGGCCGGAGCGGAATGATCGAGGTGTTCAACTTCGCGAGCGCGAGCTGCGTCTTGCCGTTGAGATCGACCGCGTGCGGCACGGCCGCGTTGCCCGCCTGCCCCTTCGCGAAATCGAACGTGGTCGACGTCATCTTGAGCGGCGTGAAGATGAGCGACTGCATCGCCTGATCGAACGCCGGCCCGAACGCCAACTTCGGGTTCGCGACGTGACCGCCGATGTAACCGGCCGCCGCCGCGAGCGGGTTCGAGTACTGGAACAACTCACCGAAGCCGCTGGTGGGCTGCATGGTGGCGAGCGTGTCGAACGTCTTCTCGGGCGTGACGCCGTCGAATTGAAAGACCCATTCCATGTCCTGGCGGGGCATGCCGGTGCACGCGCAGATCAGATGCTTCACCTGGATCTTGTCGGTGACGTCGGCGCTCGCGAGCTTGAACGACGGGAGCAGCTCCTTCACCGGCGTGTCCCACCTGAACTTTCCGGCGTCGACCTGCTTCGCGAGCATCAGCGTGACGAGGCCCTTGGTGTTCGACGCGATCATGTACTTCGTGTCGCCGTCGACCTTCGCGGGCTTGCCGAGTTCACGCACGCCGACGCCGCCGGAGAAGACGACCTTGCCGTTCTGAATCAAACCGAATGACACGCCCGGCACGCCGGTCGCCTTCTCCGCGTCTTCGATGAACCTGCGGAGCTGTTCGATGCGCGCGGCGTCGAGCGTGTTCGCGGGTTTCCCGGCGAAGGTCTCGCGCTGCACGCCCTTCGGCATCAGACGCTCGAAGACGAGGCTCAACTGCGAGCCGCGCTTCTGACGAACGGCGCGATCGAAGTCGTCGACGATCACCGTCCAGCCTCCGTTCGCGAAATGCGCGGCGGCGCGAACGCGGCGCTTGATGTTCGGAGGCACGTCGTATTCGTTGAACGTGAGGTGACTCCAACCGTCGGTGTCGGCGGCCGTCATGGTGCTGATGATCGGGTACCCGGCGCCGCCCTCGCGGAACAGCTTCCACCCGGCGGCGATCGCGGCCTGCGCGTCGTCTGCCTTCACGTCGATGATCGCGAGCGCCGAACCACCTTCAGGCGGCTCGAGAATCAGCCCGTACGACTTCGTGCGCACCGTCCAACCCGCCGGCGCGATGAAGGTGTTGCCGGCGGGCGTCTGCTTCGTCGTGTCGGCGGTGAGCACTTCAGGAGCGGGTTCCGCGGGAGCAACCGGAGGCGGCGGTGCCTCCGCCGTCTTCATCGGCTCGCGCGGAGCGGGTTGTGCGGTGACACACGCAGATACGACGACCACGACGACCAACGACCCGATGAGCGTGCGCATGACGCGCTCTTTAGCGGAGCGCGATCGCAGCTGCGATGGCGATCACCACCAGCAAACCGATGACGCCACCGATGATGTACGGCGCGCGCGACGCGGGCTTTTCGGGCGTCGAATGCTGCTCGGGGAAAGACACCGCGAGCGCTTCAGAATTGCTCGTGACGCGGCCACGGCCCTCGAGCGGGTTTCCGATGCCGGCGGTCAGCAGGTTCTTCAGGTGGGCGATGATGCGATCGTCTCCCGCGTACGGGCGAAGCGCGTCCGACACACGGCGCAGCCGTACGTCATCGAGACCGGGGTCGAGCTCGAGTTTGTCCCCGGCGCGCGCGACGGTGCTCACGGCGCCGGTGCTCAGCCCGCGCCCGCGTTCCCAGATCACGACATCGGTGAAGAGCGTGAATTCGTGGCGCACCACGTGCCCATCGAGGTCGATCTCGCTGACGAGCTCCGCGTCCTTGGTGCCGCGATGCCAGACGGTGCGAATGCCTTTGTCGTTGGCGGGCGACTCGACGGCGCGAATGCGAAACATCGACGCGATGGCCGAGCGCAATTCTTCAGTTGTCCGCTGCCCCGCCATGATGCGCGCACGGTACTCGACCGCCGCGAGGCATGAAGTTTTTCAGCGCTTGAGTTTGCGCGAACCGTCGTCTTCGAACTCGTCGTCAGCGGTGAGCGCGCCTTTGTCGTCCCACTGTTTGCGAGCGCGGAGCGTGCCTTTTTCCCAGCGCTCCTCGTCGCGCTGCGTGCCGTTCATGAACCAGCTCCTGCTGAGGCCGTCCTGGACACCGTTCACCCACTTCGTTTCTTCGGCGGCCTTCCCGTTCTCGAACCAGCGCCTCGAGGTGCCGTCTTCGCACCAGCCGCGGCCGCTCTTGCAACGGATGAACTGCGCTTCGGTTTCTTTCGCGCCGAGATCGAACCAGGTGATGCGCGTCTGACGATCGCCGTCGAGCGCTTCACGCATCTTCTGATTGCCGTTGAGGAAGAACTCGGTGCGATCGATCTGCGCGCCGTCTTTCCACAGCGTGCGCTCGACGATCTTCTTGCCGTCCTTCGCGAAGACCTCTTCCGCGCCGTCCTGCACGCCGGCTTTCCAACGGGAGACGCGGTCGACCGTGCCGTCTTCGCGGGTGATGCGCTCTTCGCCCTGCTTCTTGCCGTTCGAGTCGTACGAGACCGAACGCCGCGCGGAATATCGGCTGTCGCCCGGCTCTTCTTTTGTCACCCTCCCATCGCGGAACGTACGGATTGCGTTCACCTTGTTCGTACCATCGTAAATCTGCACCACACGTTCACCCTTGAAGCCGCACCACGCATCGGTGACTTCATCGCCCTTCGATTCGGGCAGACAATTGAGCGACGTCACGCGGCCATCGTCGGTGAACCGCAGCGTCACCTGCCCGCTCGCGTACTGGCGCAGGTAGTCCTTCACCGTGCCGTTCGCGGAGAACTCCCTGGTCCAGACGCGTTCGTTCGCGCGGTACAGCTCCTGACGCGTGAGCTTCTTCTTCTCGTATTGCTCGGACAGGCCTTCGCGTTTGCCGTCGACGTAGCGCTCGGTGCGGTACCAATCGTCGCCGCGCGTCGAACGTGAGAGGCCGGTTTTCCGCCCGTCTTTGAACGTCAGGTCGACGACCACCACGCCGCCTTCCCAACACTTCACGGTGCCCTTGCGAACGGTGTCGCTCAGGGAGACGTCGAGTTTCACCTTCTCATCGTCGACGAGGCAGTAGTCGGTGGTGCTGGTGACCGGAGCAGGCGCTTGCCGAAACGCACGCCACGCGTCGTCGTAATAGGGGTCTTCCGACTTCAACGTGAGCTTCGTCTTCAGCGCGGCTTGAAACTGTTGCTGCGCGCGCTTGAACGGGTCGCGCTCTTCGTATGCGCGCTCGACGATGACGACGCCATTCTTCACCGTGAGTTTGCCGGTGCTGCCCGCGACGCCACGGCACTGCACTTCACGGAGTTCGTTTCTACGAACGAGCGCCTTGCCTTCAGGCGTCTGACAGAGCGTCCAGATCAGGCGCAGCGGTTCGTCGCATTCGTTCGATCCCGACGTCTGGTCCCACCCGATGTCCTTGTTGTTCGCCTTGAGCGAATCGAGGTCGTACTTCGAGGTGAACGTGCCTCCGCAGAGCAGGTTCAGCTTCGGCAGCACTTCTTCCTCGGCATTGCGCTGACCGCTGTCGGCATTCGACGCGAGCGCGGGCAACGACAACACCAGAACGGCACCGATTCGGAGCGACATGCGCCGCTTCTACTTCGCCGCCGCCCCGCGCGCGGAAAAGCGCACGAACCCATCGGAAGGCATTTCGAAGCGCCACGTCCGCTTCGTGCTTTTGGCGCCGAACTCCTCGAGCACCTCGTCACCGCGCAGCAGCTCGTAGTGCGCTCCGGTCAGCATGATGGGCATGGTCACTTCGATCATCGAGTCTTCGGTGATCTGCACGCGCACCGGAGTCGGCGACGGTTTCTCGAAACCGGAGATCGAGAACGCAAATACCTCGCCTGACTGACTCACCAGCGAATAGCCCTGATCGCCTTCAGCGCGTTGGAGCCCGGCCCAGGAAACCGTGATCTGACCTTCTTCAGCGTTGGTGTCGATCACGAGGCCTTCGGGAGAAAAACCGACGGCGAGCACCAGGTGATCCACCTTCCATTCCGGGTGCTCCGTGGGGATCAGCTTCACGCCGAGCACGACCGGCCGCGAGAGACGAAGTTGCGCCACGACCCACTTGAGCGCGTCGGCTCGTTTCTGCGGCCCGCGTTCGAAGTTGAGATGCATCGCCGCGAGCGCGACCGGCACATCGTGCTCCCAGAGATCCGGAGTCTTCGGGTGACCGAGCTCATTCACCTTCTTCTGGGAGACGTACGCGCCGTACCAACCGGCGGCGAGTTGAATGCTCGTCTCGCCGCACCAGCCTTCTTCGGGCGCGCCCGGTTCCCACCGGCGATCGGCGATGGGCAGCAACACCGAATCGCTCGGCCCGCTGAAGTCACGCGAACACCCGGCCAGCAATAGACACGCGACGAGAACTCTCACCACACGAACGTAAACTAGAGTGCCGCGCGTCATGAGAACTTCGCTCTGCGTACTCTCGTTGTTGCTCTTCGCGTGCCCGCAGCCGACGAAGTACGTGCCGCCGCCGAGCGGCCGCTGCGACCTCGACTTCGAGCAGTACAAGTTCGCGAACGTCGGCAATGGCGTGTCGACCATCACCGAGTCGGTCGGCACCGAGCTCAAGAATGATCGGCTGGTGTTCACCGTGAAGAACGCGCTCCCTGACGAGCGCGGGAAGGTGCCGTTCGGAGGCCGGTTACTGATCAACGCGAGCTCTTCGATGGTCCTCAACTACGCGTCGGGACGAACGATGGCGACCGCGCACACCGAGGTCATGCAAGACGGTGGCGCCGGCGGCTATGCGATCGTCGCGGCCACCGGCGCTGACACGGTGAACGACACGTTCAATCTGCATCGCGAAGCCGACACTGAACTCCCGCTGTTGATCACCAGCTATTACGTGCTGTCGCCCGGCGAGAGCCGGATGCGCGTGCTCACCGCGTTCTGCAATCAAGGCAAAGAGACCATCGAAACCACCGTCGGAGATCTGCTCACCATCGGCGCGGGCGACGTCTTCAGTACCGGCGATTGCGCGAGCGGGTTCGGCGCGCGCGAGTGCGCAACCGACACGTCGACTTGGCTCGGTGCGCAGGTCGGTGACTCCGCCTTCGGCTACCGCGCGTACAGCCTCAACGACTCGCAAGCGCCCGCCAGAATGAACGTCGAGCGCGTTGGTGACGCATTCATGACGTCGTTGAGCGGCTTCGGCATTCTCCCCGGAGACAAGCGCGTGTTCGTGCGCGACGTCTTCTCCGGGAAAGACCTCGCCGAGATCAGCAGCGCGATGTTGGCGATCGACTCCGCCGGAAAATCGCGCGTGACGATCACCACGCAGTTCGCCGACGGAACTCCAGCGCCGGACGCGCGCATCAATGTGAGAACCGCCGAAGTCGGGAAGGTCGTCACGGCCGCGGTCTCAGGGAGCGACGGCGTCGCGAGGTTCGATCTTTCCCCCGGCAACTACATCATCGGCACCGGCGCACAGGGTTACGGGCTCGTGCAGGCGACGGCGGTGTCAGTTCCTTCCAACGGCACCGCGGAGGCGACGCTCAAATTCGGCCCGTCACATGCGATGAACTTCACCAACGACGGCAACTCACCCGCGACCGTCATCGCGCGCTGTGCGAACCCGCCCTGCCCGTATCGTGTCGACGACTACCGTTCGTTCTCTGCGGTCGCTGATCGACCCGATGATGTGCAGCGCATCGCGCTCGTGCCCGTCGGCATTTCGTCGCTGCAGTTGCCCGCCGGCCAATACGAACTCGAAATCTCCAACGGTCCACTCGTGACGCGCACGATCGCGAACGTCGATCTGCGCACAACTGATCAAGCGATGGTCGTCAGCAGCAATCGACTCCTCTCCGCGCCACAGGGAGGCATCGAAGGCAACCTCGTCTCGCCCTGGGAGCTC
The DNA here is from genome assembly GCA_048498275.1 of Myxococcota bacterium. Classification (GTDB taxonomy): domain Bacteria; phylum Myxococcota; class Myxococcia; order Myxococcales; family Myxococcaceae; genus Archangium_A. Next base: position 13,608 of record JBEHYH010000031.1, read on the forward strand.
GGAACGTTCGTGGGGAATTCGACGGGCAGCCCAGCGCTGTGGGATTGGACCGGTGGCTATGGGCCGACGCTGCGACTCGATCAGTTGTTCTCACTGATGAAGAGTCTGCCGCCGGTGACGTTGCAGACGCCGCGCACCACGCTCGCTGCGCTGCAGGTCGATACCGCGACCGGCCAGAGCCACGCCGACGCCGGCTATTTCCGCATGGAGCCCGCCGACAATCTCTTCTCGTTCGACTTCGACTCGATGGCCGTCGATTCCGTTGCGGAGATGAATGACTGGATGACGTTCATCGCCAACGGTCACACCAAGACGCTCGTGCAGTTGACCGATCAACCGGTGGTGACGCTCACCGCCAGCGCGACCTCAGTGCCCGCGGGCACGCAGGTGACCTTCACCGTCGACGTGCAGGCGGCTGACTGGGTGCAGTTCGATTCAGTCGAGCTTCACACCGACGCGCCGGGCCGCGAATCGGTGAACGGCGTGGCGAACACCACGTTCGTGCCGACCACCGACGCGCTCAAGAAGACCTACGACCCGGCGCTGCTGCCGACCGATGGCGGCCTCGTGCACGTGACGGAGACCTTCACCGTCACGGTGACGAACTCGACCTGGTTTGTCGCCATTGTTCGCGGCACGGGAGCAAGCCAGCCGATCGACTCGCTCACCGGCGCAAAAGTGTTCGCGGTGACGAACCCCCTCTTCGTCACCGCGCAATAAGAACGCTGCTCTCCACAAGGGAGAGCGCGCTTCACCCGTACGACTTTTCCTTCTTTTCCTGCTCTTCCTTGCAGCGGATGCAGAGCGTCGTCACCGGGCGCGCCTCGAGGCGCTTCACGCTGATGGGCTCCTCGCAGCGCTCGCAGAGGCCGAAGCTGCCGTCTTCGATGCGCACCAGCGCCTTCTCAATCTTCTTGAGCAAGAACTTCTCGCGATCGCGGAGCCGGAACGCCATCGACTGCGCGTACTCGCTCGACGCCTGGTCGATCTCGTCGGGGAGGTCGTCGGTATCGAAGTTCGATTCCTCCTCCATGGTTTTGCGCGCGTTCTCGATGATGGCCTTGCGGCTGTCTTCGAGCGCCTTCTTGAAGCGCTTGAGATCTTTCTGCGAAAAATGACCCTTTTCAGACATTGCGACCCTCGACGGCTGGAAAAGAAAGGCGCGGCAGTATGGTGATGCCGATCGCTCAAGTCAAGGCGTAGTGAAATAACCCTTTGAGAACACTCGGGTCTCATTACACTTACGCGCCATGTCGGACACGAGTCGGGTCGATCGCGAGTTCTTGAAGAGTGCCTTGACCCTCGCCAGTCAGACGGACATCGATCATCTGCTGGTCATCACCGACACGCCGATCGCTCCGGCTGATCTGCGCGGCCGCAAGTGCCGCAAGAAGATGGTCTACGCGGTGACGCTGCCGGCGATCGCGAGCGAGCTGAGCGCGAAGAAAGAACGGGCGATCGTGATCCCCGCGTATGACTACTCGCGCACGGAGCGCGTGAAGATGGCGGTCGTCTCGGCGCTCGCGCAGGGCGTGTTCAAGGAAGGCGACGCGGTGCTGTGTCTCACCGGCCGCATCGGGCGGCACATCGACACCATGATGACCATGCGCATCGGCGGTTCGCTCGACGATCGCGTCGCGCTCGAGGGCGTGAAGCTCGGCGACGAGTTCAATTCGCAGGTGGTCGACGCGCTCATCCAGCTCGCGCTGCAGATCGGCCAGGAAGGCTTCGAAGGCCACCCGGTCGGCACCATCATCACCATGGGCGATCACAACGCGGTGATGGAGACCAGCCGGCAGCTCACCATCAACCCGTTTCAAGGCCTCTCGGAGAGCGAGCGCAACGTGCTCGACCCCCGCATCCGCGAAGCGATCAAGAACTTCTCGGTGCTCGACGGCGCGTTCGTCATTCGCGAAGACGGCGTCGTGCTCGCCGCCGGGCGTTACCTGTCTGCGAAAGACGACGACGTGAAGATCCCGCTGGGGCTCGGTGCGCGCCACGCCGCTGCCGCCAGCATCACGGCCACCACCAAGTGCATTGCGTTGGTGGTGAGCCAGACCTCGGGTGCGGTGCGCCTTTTCAAGGACGGCAGCATCGTGCTCGAACTCCACCAGACGGCGCGGAGGACGTAAAAATGGGAATGCTCAAATTCGAAGTGCCCAACACCCTGCCCCTCGAAGACGCGAAGAAGCGCGTCGAAGCGCTGCTCGGGTATTGGAATAAGAAGTATGGCGTGACCAGCGCGTGGAACGGCGTCGCCGCGTCGATGAAGGGCAAGGCGATGGGCGTCACCATCGACGGCAACCTGAGCGTCGAAGGTCACCGCATCGCGGGTGAAGCGACCGACCCCGGCATGCTGCTCCGCGGTCAGGCGCAGAAGTACCTCACGAAGAAGTTCGCTCAGTATCTTGACCCGAAGGTCACGCTTGAGGCGCTGATCGCGGGGCAGAACGACGACTGAAAAAATCCGCCATCGCAATAGTCCCAACATCGGCGATGCGATGGCGCTGATTACAGCTACACTCTCGCGAAAGGTCGTACCGATCTGCGCGTGAGGATTTCGTGAGCCAAGCCAAGCCGAGTGACGCGGAAGCGGATCTCCAGACGATGATCAAAAACGAGGTGGCCTCTGCTTCGGTAGACGCCACCATCGCGCCGAACGCGCCAGCGATGGCGACGCCCTTGCCGCTGTCGAAGGAGGTCTCTTCGTCAGCGCACGCGACGGGCAAGTCGTCGCCGTCGCTGACTCCGACGCCCGCGCGCGAACCGACGAACCCCGAGTTCAACATCCAGGACCCGGAGGTCGGCACCCGCATTCATCACTACGAAGTGATCCGCCTGTTGGGCAAAGGCGGCATGGGCATGGTGTACCTCGCCCGCGATACGCGCCTCGGGCGCCGCGTGGCGATCAAGTTCCTCCGCACGCACTCGCCTGATCTCACCAAACGCTTCATTCTCGAAGCGCGCACGACGGCGGCGGTCTCGCACGAGAACATCGTCATCATCTACGAGGTCGACGCCTGGCAGGGCATGCCCTTCATGGTGTTCGAGTTCATCACCGGCAACACCATGACCAAGGTGGCGCCGGAGGGGAAAACCTTCCCCGCTCCGCGCGTGGTCGAGTTGATCGTGCCGGTCGTGCGCGCGCTCGCGTTCGCGCACAGTCAGGGCATCGTTCACCGCGATCTCAAGCCCGACAACATCATGATCACCGACGCGGGCACGACCAAGGTGCTCGACTTCGGCATCGCCAAGGTGCTGCAGGGCGACGACACCTCGGGAGCGACGGAGATCACCCGCCCGCGCGCGCCGAAGACCAGCCTCGAAGACTCCGACGATTCGGAGCTGACGCAGCAGGGCGCGATGATGGGAACGCTCTCGTACATGGCCCCGGAGCAATGGGGCATCGGCGTGCCCATCGACCACCGCGCCGACATCTGGGCGGTCGGCATCATGATGTTCAAGATGCTGACGGGCAAACACCCGCTCGACCCGCTCAAGGGTCATCAGTTGATGGTCACCGGCATGCTCGACACGCCGATGCCGATGATCCGCACCAAGCACGGCGACATTCCGCAGGAGCTCGCGGCGATCGTCGACCGCTGCCTGATGAAGCGCAAGGAGCAGCGCTGGCCTGATGCGGTCACCCTGCTGCGCGCGCTCGAGCCGTTCCTCCCCGGCCGCTACACCCGTGAACTGAAGATCGACGAGAGCCCCTACGCCGGTCTCGCCGCGTTCCAGGAAAACGACGCCAACCGCTTCTTCGGCCGCGGGCAGGAGATCGCCGCGACGGTGAACCGCGTTCGAGAGCGCCCGTTGCTCGGCATCGTCGGCCCGTCAGGCGCCGGTAAGTCGTCGTTCGTCCGCGCCGGTCTCGTGCCCGCGCTCAAGCGCTCCGGCGAGAGCTGGGAATCGCTGGTGCTGCGGCCGGGCTTGAACCCGCTCGCCGCGCTCGCCGCGCTGGTCTCGCCCATCATGGGCACGTCGACCTCGGTCGCCGACGAGATCGCCGAGCAGAAGAAGCTCGAGCAGCGCCTCATCAAGGAGCCCGGCTTCGTCGGCGCCGTGCTCCGCGGCAAGGCGCGTCGCGAGAAGAAGAACATCCTCCTCTTCGTCGACCAGTTCGAAGAGCTCTACACGCTCGTGCCTGACCCGGCCGAGCGCCGCGCGTTCACCGCGTCGCTGTCGGCCGTCGCCGACGACCCGACGTCGCCGATTCGATTGGTGTTGTCGATCCGCTCCGACTTCCTCGACCGCGTGCCTGAAGACCCGCGCTTCATGGCCGAGCTGAGCCAGGGCCTGGTGTTCTTGAACTCGCCGGGCGTCGACGGGCTGCGCGAGGCGATCGTCTCGCCGGCTGAAATGGCCGGCTACAAGTTCGAAGACAACGCCATCGTCGAAGACATGCTGCACCACCTCGCGACGACGCAGGGCGCGCTGCCGCTGCTCCAGTTCGCCGCGTCGAAGCTGTGGGACGCGCGCGACGCCGCGAAGCACCTGCTCACCAAGAGCGCGTACGAGTCGATCGGCGGTGTCGCCGGCGCCCTCGCCTCGCACGCCAACGCGGTGCTCGAGAAGCTCTCGCCTTCTTCGCAGCCGTTGATGAAGTCGATCTTCCTGCGGCTGGTCACGCCTGACCGTACGCGCGCGATCGTCGAGATGGGCGAGCTGCGCGAGCTCTCGGCGAACCCGGCCGAAGTACAGAGCCTGGTCGATGAGCTCGTGCAGGCGCGCCTCCTCACCGTGCAGACCGGCGGCGGCGCGGCGACGGTCGAGATCGTTCACGAATCGCTCATCCATTCGTGGCCGCAGCTCAAGCGCTGGCTCGAAGAGACCGGCGAAGACGCCGCGTTCCTCGAGCAGCTCCGCACCGCGACCCGCCAGTGGACCCAGAAGGGGCACGACGAAGAGTTGCTGTGGCGCGGCGAGCTCGCGCACGAAGCCGAACGCTTCTCGCGGCGCTTTACGGGCGAACTCCCGGCGACGCAGCGCGAGTTCCTGAACGCGGTCATCAACCTCACCGCGAAGAAGTCGCGCAACCGCCGGCTGTTGACGTTGAGCGCGATCGGCTTCCTCACGTTGCTGCTCGCCGCCGCGTCCGTCGCGCTGGTGGTCGTGTCGAGCGCGCGCACGCAGGCGCAGGAAAACGCGGAGCAGGCGGAGCGTTCGGCCATCGAAGCCCGCGACGCCCTCGCGAAGGCGGAGAAGAAGGAACAGGAACGCGCGGCGGCGCAGGAGAAGGCGGAGAAGGCGGCCACCGAACTCCAGCAGGCGCTCAAGGACGCGAACGAAGCGCGCGCGCAGGCCGACCTCGAGGCCGATCGCGCCCAGCGCGCCGCGGCCGATGCGAAGCGCAGCGCGAAGAACGCCACCGAACAGAAGCAGGCGGCGGAGAAAGCGCGCACCGCCGCAGAAGCTGCTCGTCGTCGTGCCGACGAGCTCGCGAAGAAGGCCGAAGCCCGCGCCAAGGCCTTCGAAGCGCAGGTCGGCGGCGCCAGCGTCATCGATGAACTGAAGTGATGAGGAACCACATGCGAACCCGAATCGCGGCCCTGCTGGCGCTCACCCTCACGTTTGCCGCGAGCGCGGCCGAAGAAGCCGAACGCCCGTGGGCCAAAGGCGTTTCGAAAGACTCGCAGGCGAAAGCCATCGCGCTCTTCAAGGAAGGCAACGGAGCGCTCAAGGACTCGATCTTCCCCTCGGCGGTCGAGAAGTACCGCGAGGCGCTCAAGTTCTGGGACCACCCGGCCGTTCACTACAACCTCGCGCTCGCGCTGGTGAACCTCGACAAGCCCATCGAGGTGCACGACCACCTGCAGGCCGCGCTCAAGTACGGCCCCGCGCCGCTCGATGACGACAAGTTCCAACAGGCGCAGCGCTACATGGCGCTGGTCGATCGCCAGCTCACCAAGGTGCAGGTCTCGACCTCGGTGCCCGGCGCGTCGGTGCGCCTCGATGGCCAGCAGCTCTTCGTCGGCCCCGGCAAGTGGGAGGGCCCGGTTCGCGCCGGCCAGCACACCTTGACCGCGTCGAAAGACGGTTTTCTGCCCGACGAGCGCGCGTTGACCTTCGGCGGCGGCGACACGCAGAGCTTCGACATGCGCGTGTTCCGCGAAGAGGAGTTGATGGAATACACGCGGCCCTTCCCCGCCGCGATCCCCTGGGCGACGCTCGGAGTCGGCGTGGCGGCCGCGGGTACGGGCCTGGGTCTTCACCTCGCGGCGAACGACAACTTCAAGAAGTACGACGCGCAGATCGCGACCTGCGCGGGTGACTCGCCCAACGGCTGCGCGCCCGGCGCCGCGAATACGCAACTGCACTACCGCACCGACGCCACCGGCATGCAGACCGCCGGCATCGCGATGTACGCGGTGGGCGGAGCGGCGATCGCCACCAGCATCGTGCTCTTCGTGGTCGGCCAGCCGGTCGCGACGCGCAAGACGGTCACCATCGACGCGAGCAAGGTGACGGTCGTACCCATCATTTCTCCCAACGGGGCCGGCGCGATGGCGTCGCTGGAGTTCTAATTCATGAAGACCTTCCGATGGCTTGCAGCAGGGCTGCTGTGTCTGACCGCGACCGCCTGTTTCAAAGCTGAGTCCACGACGTGCGGCGGCGGCCAGGTGTGCCCCGCAGGCACGGTGTGCTCGGCTGACGGCACGCAGTGCATTTCGACCACCGCGACGTGCGGCAACGGCAAGACCGACGCGCTGCCCGACGGCGGCGCCGAGGCGTGCGACGACGGCAACGTGGCGAACGAACCTTCGGGCACTCCGAATGCGTGCCGTGCCGACTGCACCGGTACCGGCAGCTGCGGTGACGGCCGCGTCGACGACGACATCTTCGACGGCCCCGACGGCGGTGCGCGCGAGGTGTGTGACACCGCCGACCCGATTCTGGGCGCGAACTGCGAGCCTGACTGCCGCAGCTTCAAGGTGTGCGGCAACCACATCACCGACGACACGCTGCCCGATGGCGGCTTCGAGGTCTGCGACGACGGCAACACGGTGGGCGGCGACGGGTGCAGCGCCGACTGCCGTTCTGACGAATCGTGCGGCAACGGCGTGCAGGACCACTTCCCCGATGGGGGCAGCGAGCTGTGTGACGATCACAATCAGGCGTCGGGCGATGGCTGCCGCGCTGATTGCTACGGCCTCGAGGTCTGCGGCGACGACCACAAAGACGAGCACCTCGTCGACGGTGGCAGCGAATACTGCGACGACGGCAACACCCTCGCCGGCGACGGCTGCCGGAGCGATTGCCAGGGCGACGAGCGCTGCGGCGATGGGCTCAAGGACCCGGTGCTCGCCGACGGCGGCGCAGAAGCGTGCGATCACGGCACGAACAACGGCCTCGACGGGGAATGCGGTTCGACGTGCCAGATCGTCGGCTGCGGCAACGGCGTGAAAGACGTGCACGCCGACGGCGGCGCCGAAGAGTGTGACAACGGCGCGCTCAACAACACCGCCTTCATCGGCCCCGATGGTCAGTGCAACAGCGAGTGCAGGAAGTCGGGTTGCGGCAACGGCGTGCCCGGTGATCTCCAGGCTGATGGCGGCCGCGAACCCTGCGACTACGGCGTGGGTATCAACGGCGACGCGGGTTCACAGTGCGGCGCGACCTGCCAGTGGGTCGAATGCGGCAACTCCATTCAGGACTGGGACGAAGCGTGCGACGACGGCAACACGCTCAACGGCGACGGCTGCAATTCGAACTGCTCGTCTGATGAATCGTGCGGCAACGGCAAGAAAGATCTGAACCTTCTGCCCGACGGCGGCGGAGAACTCTGCGACGACGGCAACCGCGACGCGGGCGACGGCTGCAGCCCGATCTGCACCGATGAGCAATGCGGCGATCGCTACACCGACCTCGTGAAGGTCGATGGCGGCGTCGAAGAATGTGACGACGGTCGCGACAACAACGGCACCGTGCGCAGCAGCTGCGGCCCGACCTGTCTGCTCGTGGCCTGCGGCAACTTCGTGGTCGACAACGCGTGGCTCGAAGTCTGCGACGACGGCAACAACGACCCGGTCGGCACCCTGCTTTCTGACGGCGGCACCGACAACTGCGCGGCCGACTGCCGTTCGACGGGTAACTGCGGCAACAACGTCATCGACACCTCCGTCGGTGAACAGTGCGACGACGGCGCGGGCAACAACGCCGATTCGCTGCGCTGCACCGGCCAGTGCAAGCTCGCGTACTGCGGCGACGCGCTGGTGCTCGATGGCGGCGAACAGTGTGACTACGGCCACGAGACCAACGACTGCAACACGAACTGCACCTGGGCGCGCTGTGGCGACGGCGTCATCAACGCGACGCGCGGCGAACAGTGTGACGTGCAAGACGGTGGCGTCGGCCCATACGAGACCGCGACCTGCGACCTCGACTGCACCGTGGCGTTCTGCGGCGACAGCGTGCGCAACGTGACGCGCGGAGAGCTCTGCGACACCGGCGGCAACTCCAGCACCTGCAACGCGAACTGCACGCCCAACGTCTGCGGCGACAGCATCTTGAACCCCAGCGTGAAGCCCGACGGCGGGGTGGAGGCCTGTGACACCGGCGGCAACACCTCGTACTGCGACCGCGACTGCACGCCTCGCGTGTGCGGCGACGGCTTCACCAACGACGCCGGCGGCGAGCAGTGCGACGACGCCAACGCGGCCGACACCGACAGCTGCCTCAACACCTGCCTGCTCAACAAGTGCGGCGACGGGAAGCAGAACATCGGCGTCGAGCAGTGCGACGACGGCATCAACAACACCGATGGCGGCGCGCAGCGCTGCCCGTATGGCTACAAGACCTGCAACCTCTGCGGCCCGACGTGCGCAGTAGTGACCGGGAGCGACGGCGGCGTCTGTGGTGACTCCACGACCAACACGCCAAACGAAGCGTGCGACCTCGGCACGGCGACCAACGGCGCCACCGAGTGCGCCTACAGCTCGGGCGGCACTTGCACCGGCTGCTCCGCGAACTGCCAGGCGCAGTACTCGCTCATCGGCCCGAAGTGCGGCGATGGCGCCATCGACGGGCTGCCTGACGGCGGCGTCGAGCAGTGCGACGACGGCATCAACAACACCGACGCCGGTACGCCGAGGTGCCCGTACGGGAGCACCAGCTGCACGCTCTGTCGCACGACGTGCCGCACCGTGGCCGGTACCAACGGCGGCATCTGCGGCGACGGCAACACCGACGCCCCCAACGAGATCTGTGACTTCGGTGCGGCCAACGGCGCGACCGCGTGCACGTACGGTTCGTCGGGCACCTGCACGGGTTGCTCCGCGAACTGCCAGGCGCAGTACTCGCTGTCTGGCCCGGCGTGCGGCTATGGCCGCGTCGACGCCCTGCCCGACGGCGGCGT
>JBEHYH010000032.1:0-22744 GCA_048498275.1 Myxococcota bacterium
TCAAGTTCTTCTGGCGCGACGGGTTCAAGCTCCCCGACGAGACCGAAGCAAAGATTGAGGAACTCATCTTCGAGAAGTCGATCGATTCACTGCGCCCGACGGCGACGGCGATCGGCCGCGCGAAGCGTCTCGATGATGCGCCGGGCCGCTACATCGCGATGGTGAAGTCTTCGTTCCCCCGCGACCTCACGCTCGAAGGTTTGAAGCTGGTCATCGATTGCGCGAATGGCGCTGCGTACAAGGTCGCGCCGACGGTGCTGCGTGAGCTCGGCGCGGAGGTGATCGAACTCGGCGTCGAGCCTGACGGCACCAACATCAACGACGGCTGCGGCGCGCTGCACCCGGAATCGCTCGCGAAGGTGGTCGTGCGAGAGAAGGCGCATCTGGGCATCGCGCTCGATGGAGACGCGGACCGGCTGATCGTCGTCGATGAAAAAGGTCAGGTCGTCGACGGTGACGCGATCATGGCGATCTGCACCGGCGAGCTCGTCGCGCGCAAAGAGCTCAAGAAGAAGACGCTGGTCGCGACGGTGATGTCGAACATCGGCCTCGAGCGCGCAGTCGGGAGATGGGGCGTGAAGGTGGTGCGCACGTCGGTCGGCGATCGCTACGTGGTGAGCGAGATGCGTAAGCACGGCTACTCGCTCGGCGGCGAACAGTCGGGTCACCTCGTGTTCCTCGATCACGCGACGACGGGCGACGGAACACTGGCGGCGTTGCAGGTGTTGGCGGTGATGTGCCGCGCCGGCAAGCCGATGAGCGAACTCACGAAGATCTTCGAGCCCGTACCGCAGACGCTCCTCAATTTCGCGGTGAAGGAGAAACGTGAGCTCTCGAAGCTGCCGACGGTGTTGAAGACCATCGCCGGCGTCGAGAAGAAGCTCGGCAAGGACGGCCGCGTGCTCGTGCGCTACTCGGGCACCGAGCCGAAGGTGCGCGTACTGGTCGAAGGGCTCGACGCGAAGAAGATCAAAGCGTACGCCGAGGAGATCGGTGACTCACTGAAACGCGAACTCGCATGATCTACGCGCGCGATGAAGGCGAGGGCGAACCGCTGGTTCTGGTGCACGGGCTGGGTGCGCAGAGCGGCGTCTTCAACCCGCTCTTCGCGCGGCGGGGGAACAAGCGGCTCATCGCCATCGATCTGCCCCGCACGGCGAAGTCGGGTCACTGGGCGGCGTCGACGCCGAGCGCGATCGCGACCGAACTCTTGAAGTTCCTCTCGGTTCGCGGCGCGGAGCGCTTCGAGATCTTCGGGCATTCGTTCGGCGGCCTGGTCGCTCTGCAAACCGCGTCGATGGCTCCAGAACGAATCAAACGGCTCACCATCGCGAGCGCGCCAGCGTTCGGTTTGCCGTCTGAACTCAAACTCCTGCTCTCGTCGCCGATTGCCGACTTCGGCATGCAGTTGTTCTCGAAGCTCCCCATCTCACGCGGCGCGATGGTCACGTACCTCAAGATGATCTGGGGTTCGGCGAAGCCGTCGCCCGAGCTGCTCGACATGTACGAAGAGGTGATGCGTACGCCGGGCTTCAACGAGGGCTTTCTCGAAGCGGCGCGCGCGATCGGCGACTTCGTTCTGCCGGTCGACGCATTGAAGGCGCTCCGGGTTCGCAAACTCGCGCTGTGGGGAGAGAAGGATCCGCTCGTGCCTCCGTGGCAGGGCGAGCGGCTTTCGACGGCGACCGGTATCGAACTGAAGATCTTCAACGATGTCGGTCACGCGGTGCCCGAAGAAGCCCCGGAATTGCTCGCTGCGGAGATCCTCTGAGATGCGCACGAACCTGCTGCTGCTCGCGCTGTTCGCTTCGTGCGGTGACCCGAACGGCCCGCTGAAGATCAAAGGCCAGCAGTTCGACGCGCGGAGCGTGTTCTACGCGCGCACCACGAATGGCCAGAGCGGGCACGGCATCGCGCTCTTTCTCGGCGATCAGCCCGAGCTCTGCAACGCGTGGCGCTCGGGCGCGTATCCAGCCGCGGAATCGGTCGTGCAGGTGAACTTCTACCGAGGCGAGGGCGGTGCATCGGTCGATGTCGACCCTGGAACCTACGGAGTTTTCAACAGCGGAAACGGTGATCAGGCGACCGCGCAGATTGCGGGAGGCGGACGCTTCGTCGTCGCCCAGGCGGGTGCGTACACGGGCACGTGCAAGACGGCGACCGACCTCAACGCCGGGTTGAAAGGCAGCGTCACCTTTTCAGGCGGCGACCCGATCAGCGGTGACTACGAACTGCATTTCGCGAACGGAGCGCTCACCGGCGAGTTCAACGCGCCTTTGTGCGATCTGACGCCCGCGCAATTCTGTCCGCACGAGTAGTCGCGGTGTACAAATGGGCATGCCTCAGCGTCTTGGAGTCAACGTCGATCACGTCGCAACGCTTCGTCAGGCGCGACGCACCACGTACCCTGATCCCGTCGCGGCCGCGGCGATCGCCGAACTGGCCGGAGCGAATCAGATCACGATTCATCTCCGTGAAGATCGCCGTCACATTCAAGAGCGCGATCTGCGCGTGCTGCGCCAGACGGTGCAGACGCTGTTGAACCTCGAGATGGCCGCCACCGCCGACATGGTGAAGATGGCCTACGAGCACAAACCCGACATGGTCACGCTGGTGCCGGAGCGCCGCGAAGAAGTGACCACCGAAGGCGGGCTCGACGTGAACTCGCAGAAGGACGCGGTCGGCAAGATCGTGAAAAACCTGAAGGACGGCGACATCATCGTGTCGCTCTTCATCGACCCCGATGTCGATCAGGTGAAGGCGTCGCACAAGATCAGCGCCGACCGCATCGAACTGCACACCGGGCGGTATTGCGAAGCGCGCACGGAGAAAGATCGGCAGCGCGAGTTCAATCGCATTCTCGATTCAGCGAAGGCGTCGTCGAAGCTCGGCCTCGGTTGCGCCGCGGGTCACGGGCTCAACTACGACAACGTTCGCCCGATCGCGAAGATCGCGGAGATCGATGAGCTCAACATCGGCCACGCGATCGTCGCGCGCGCGGTGATGGTCGGGTTCGATCGCGCGGTGCGCGAGATGGTCGAGATCCTGAGGAACCCATGAAGCGGGTGCTGACGGCGGCGGAGAGCAGGGCGGCCGACGCGGCGTCTGGTGACACGCTGGCGTTGATGGAGCGCGCGGGTGAAGCGCTGGCGAAGACGGCGATGCGCGAAGCGAGTTCGAGCGCGCGGTTCTTCGTGCTCTGCGGCCCGGGCAACAATGGCGGAGATGGTTTCGTCGCTGCGCGGTACTTGAACGAGGCCAGGCGCACGGTGTTCGCGGAGCTCGTCGGTGACGTGTCGAAGCTGAAGGGCGACGCGAAGACGAACTACGAGCGCGCGGGCGTGAAGTTCGCGCAGATCTCCGAAACGCCCGGTGCTGATGACGTGATCATCGATGCGCTTCTCGGCACGGGTTTGAGTCGCGCTCCCGAAGGCGCGATCGCCGACGCGATCACGCAGATTGAAGAGTGGCGCGCGAAGGGGCCGATCGTCATCGCGGCTGATCTCCCGTCGGGCGTCGATAGCGACACGGGGCTCGCGCACACGCCGTCGGTCACCGCGAATGTCACGCTGAGCTTCGGTTCGTTGAAGCCCGCGAACGTGATCGAACCCGGTGTTTCTCGCAGCGGCCGTGTCGAGCTCGTCGACATCGGCATTCAGCCGAGCGCGCTGAGCGGCATCACCGGCCCCGCGATTCATCTGCTCGAGCAAGACGACGTGCGTTCGAAGCTGCCGAAGCGCCGCAACGATTCGCACAAGGGCAGCTACGTGCACGTGCTGGTCATCGCTGGCAGCCGAGGAAAATCGGGCGCGGCGGCGTTGTCGGCGCTCGGTGCGTTGCGCGGCGGAGCAGGGCTCGTCACGGTCGCCACGCGGCCGGCGGCGGTCGACCCGGTGCTCTCGCATTCTCCGGAGTTGATGGCGGTCGAGCTGCCCGCCGAAGGCGCGCTCGGCCTGCGCGATCTGAACGCGTTGCTCGAGGCCGCGGACGGGAAAGACGCGGTGGTCATCGGCCCCGGGATCGCGCGCGACGATCAAACGCACACGTTGCTCGAAGCGCTGCTCGAAGAGCTCCACGTGCCCTGCGTGCTCGACGCTGACGCGCTCAATGCGCTGGCTGGTCATCTCGATGTGCTCGAGAAGGCGCAGAGCGCGCTGATTCTCACGCCGCACCCCGGAGAGATGTCGCGGCTCACCGGCAAGAGCACCGCCGAGGTGCAACGCGATCGCATCGGTGTCGCGCGCGAGTTCGTGAAGGCGCACCCGTCGATGTTGGTGCTCAAAGGCGCACGCACGCTCATCACGCGTGACGATGGCACCATCTTCGTGAACCCCACCGGCAACCCCGGCATGGCGACGGCCGGCAGCGGTGACGTGCTCTCTGGCGTTCTCGGAGCGCTCCTCGCGCAAGGTCTGCTGCCTTCTGATGCAGCGATCACCGGCGTCTGGGCGCACGGTCAGGCCGGCGATCTCATTCGCGAAAAACGCGGAGAGACCGGGCTCATCGCGTCTGATCTGCTCGATGGACTCACCGAGGTCTGGCGGCTGTGGGATCGCTGAAGTCAGCGAGCGCCGACGAGACGTTCGCGTTCGGCGTTGCGCTCGGTGAATCGCTGCAACCAGGCGACTTCGTCGGTCTCAACGGTCAACTCGGCGCGGGGAAGACGCTCTTCTCACGCGGAGTCGCGCAGGGCGCCGGAGTGCCGCTCGATGACGTGAGCTCACCCACGTATTCGATCGTGCAGACGTACAAAGGCCGCATCGCGCTGCATCACGCAGATCTCTACCGGCTGCTCACCGAAGAAGATCTGTACGCCACCGGTTATTTCGATCTCCTCGATGCCGGCGACGCTGCGTTTCTCGTCGAATGGGTCGAGCAGATTCGCGGTGCAAAACCTGAAGACGCGCTGAACATCTTCATCACCGTGAACTCGCCTGACGAACGCACCTTCGAGCTGAAGACCTCCGGCCCGAAGAGTGAGGCGTTGCTTCAGCGATGGCTCACGCGCGCAGAAACGGCAGCAGCGCCGCGTTGACCTTCGCGGGTTGTTCCGACTGCACGAAGTGACCGCACCCGGGGATCTGCGCGATCTTCAGCTTCGGAGCGAACTGCTCGGTCCCCGGGACGAGATCGTCGAAGCCGAGCGCCTTGTCTTCCATGCCCCAGATGAGCAGCGTGTCGCACTCGATCGTCGGGTACTTGATGGGCCGGCCGAACAGACCGTCGCGCATCATCGCGCGGTACCAACCGAGCATCGCCGACGCGGCTCCGGGTTTCTGCACACCGTCGCGGAACGGGCGCAGCTCTTCGTCTGAGAAATTCGTGCGATCGAACGACATCGCTTTCAACGATCTCGCGATCTCCGCGCCGTCGTTTCGCGTCAGCGCGAGCTCAGGAATCAACGGGAGCTGGAACATGAACATGTACCAACTCTTCTTCAGTTGGCTCAGCGACGGCTTCGTCACCAGCGCTTCACGCATCCGCGTCGGGTGCGGGCAGTTCAGAACTGCCAATCGCTCCGTGTGCTCAGGCCGCGTCGCCGCGAGATGCCAGGCGAGCGCGCCGCCCCAATCGTGCCCGACGATGCGCGCCTTCCCCGGCTGCACGGCGTCGATCAACTGACATACATCTTCCGCGAGCGTCGTCAGGTCGTACGGACCTTTTTTCTCCGTGTCGTTGTAGCCGCGCAGATCAGGCGCGATGACGCGAAAACCGAGGTCGGCGATCTCGCGAAGCTGATGCCGCCACGACCACCAGTTCTCGGGGAAGCCGTGGAGCAGAACGACGAGCGGACCGGTCCCCGCCTCCGCGTAGTGCATCGACAGGTTCTTCAACTGCACCGTGTGATGCGCGACCTGCAGGTCAGACGGCTTCATGAGATCGGCCTCATCGAGAACTTCAGGTGCTCATCGATTTCGACGAGCGAATCTTGCGGCACTTCCTGCCAGGGCACGTCGGGCAGCAACGGTTCACTCGCGATCGCCACCAACGTCGGAGTCGACACCGCGAACAGCGTGCGATCTCTCCGCGTCGCCCAGAAGCGCCGGCCATCACCGACCAGAAAGTTCATCGCCGAGCGCTTGCCTTCGGTCGCGTCGTCGCACAGCGCTTCCGCGGTGCGGAACATGCGAATCAGCGCTCCCGCGACGTCGTTCGAGTCACCCAGATACGTGCGGAACAGCGCGAAGCAGCGCTCAGAATCCGTCTCGCCGGTGAGCTCAGAAAAAATCTTCGGGTCGATCTGCGCCTCGAACTTCGCGCGATGCGCTTCGAAGTTCTTCAGCGTGCCGTTGTGCATGAACACCCACGGCCCGGCGGTGAACGGGTGATTGTTGCGCTCGTGAACGGTGCCCACCGAAGCGAGGCGAATGTGCACCAGCATCGAGCTCGCCGTTTCCTGCCCGAGCGCGGAGAAGCGCGAAGACGTCTCGGCTGACTCGGTGTTCCGTTCGACGTAGCGGCCTGTTTCACGGAACGTGGCGATGCCCCAGCCGTCCTTGTGCTCCGACGCGAGGGCGCGGAGGCGATCAAACGCTGGACGAACATTGAGCGGCTGCGTGGAGCGAACGGCGAAGATTCGGCACATCTGACGAGCTGCGTTGTAGTGCAAAAGTCTTCGCTGCGCGCATAGAGTGCGGCCCGACGTGCCGACGCTCAGCAGTTTCTTCGCGATTTATACAGATGGGAGCGGACTCAACGAGTCGTTCCGATCACCCGCCGCATCCGACGTATTTCTCGGAGAGATGGGTGCGCTCCAACTCCCCGGCGCAAACGATGAACTTTTCGGGCCGTACGCGAACGCGTTCTCGCGCGCGAAGTTCAAGCGCGGGTTTCTGCTCGGTTTCAAGCGCGAGCTCAAAGGGCGCTCGGAGTCGTTCTTCGAAGAGGTGCGCACGGCGGTGCTCGCCGCGACGGCCGGTGTGAAGGGTTACGGGCTCGATGTGTTGCGGCTCTGGCCGTTCCCGCTCGAGCAGGCCGAAGAGGCGGTGCCTGAACACGTGCTCGCCGAAGATCTCTTCTCGGTGGGCTTCACCGACATGGGCGAACACGGCATGCGCGCCGAGACCGTCGGCTTCAGCAAGCTCGGCGCGCGCGAGATCACCTTCGAGTTCCGCGATCGCAACGTGCTCGAGGAGGCGGCATTGATGTGCGGCCACCTCGCCGACTGGTTGATGGAGCACAACGCGCGCATCATTCATCAGCAGTCGATGGCGCTCGGCTTCGATCGCATCTCGTTCTTCGCGGCGGAGGGCGCGGTGACCGGCCCGTTCCGCGGCTGGCATCCTCCGCTGGTGCAGAAGCTGGTGCCGCCCGAGCTCTTCCCCGGCACCGGCGTGTTCGAAGTCAAAGCGTCGCCGCCCGGGGAGCGCGATCATTTCGAAGACCTGACGATCCCGCTCCGGCGCTCGATGGAGCAGCGCCTCGTGCAGGAAGAGCTGGATCTCGTCGGTGATTCGCCGCACGCGACCAGCACCGCCGAAGTGAAGGGCTTCATCTCGGGCCTCGCCGAGCTCGTCGCCTTCCGCGAAGTGCCCACGTCGTCGAAAGACAGCGGCTGGCGCATTCGCAGCGTGGCCGAAGGCGATTCGAGCGAGACCGGCGTGATGTCGCTCGCCGATCTCTCGCGGCGCGCGCCTGAATTCGTCCGCTATCTCTCGTTGCCTCAAGGCGTGGTCCTCTCGTGGGACGGCAAAGGCAAACTCACGCTCGACCGCTCTCGCGTCGAAGTCGATGACGACGAGGACACCGAACTCCTGTCATGAGCGGGCCGTTCTTCGGCGAGCTGTACCTTCGCTCGACGCGGCCGTTCCTCTCAGACCTGGTCAACGAAGCCGAAGCGCGGTTTCTGAAGACCAACCTCGCGCCGGGCCGCTGGCTCGATCTCGGCTGCGGTCACGGCCGGCACCTGCAGCACCTCGGCGGCTTCGGAGTCGACCGCGATCCCACCTCGCTCCACGAAGCCAGCCGCTTCGGAGGCGTGGCGCGCGCCGACTTCACGGCGCTCCCGTTTCGCGATGCGTCGTTCGATGGCGCGTGGTGTTGGTACAATTCGCTCGGCACGCTCGAAGATGACGTCGTCCCTCGCGTGCTGGCGGAGGTCGCTCGCGTGCTCAAACCCGGCGCCGTCTTCATCATTCAGGGCACCAACCTCGAGCGCGCCCGCGCGCAGCCTGACGCCGGGTTCGATGGGCCGTTGGCGAGCGGTGATTACCTCAAGGAATCTGCGCGCTTCGACGCCGCACGCCGGCGAGACGTCATTCATCGCGCGCTCGCGTGCCCCGACGGCCGGCTCCTCGAGGCCGACTTCTTCATCCGCTACTACGAGCTCGACGAATGGAAGTGCCTGCTTGAAGGGGCCGGGCTCGACGTGCGGTGGGCCGTCGGCGGAATCGATGGAATGTCGTTAGAAATTGACTCGACAGATGTCATTGTCGGAAGTCAGAGACGTTCATCATGAGTGCCCTCACTGACAGTTTCCCGAAGCGCGTCGAGGTCTACGAGGTCGGACCCCGTGACGGCCTGCAGAACGAGATGCGCACGCTGGCGACCGAAGACAAGTCGCGGCTGATTCAGGCGCTGATCGACGCCGGGCTGAAGCGCATCGAGGTGACGTCGTTCGTCTCACCCCGGTGGATTCCGCAGCTCGCTGACGCCGACAAGCTGCTCGCGATGATTCCGCGCCGTGAAGGCGTGATGTTCAGCGCGCTGGTGCCGAACCTGAAGGGGCTCGAGCGCGCGCGCGAAGCGAAGCTGCAGGAAGCCGCGGTGTTCTTGTCGGTGACCGAGAGTCATTCGAAGAAGAACATCAACAAGTCGGTCGACGAAGCGGTGCGCACGGTGACTGAAGTCGCGCGTGAAGCGAAGGCGTCGGGCATGCGCGTGCGCTGCTACCTGTCGACGGTGTGGGGTTGTCCGTACGAAGGGCTGACTCCGGTTTCGAAGGTCGTCGAGGTCGTGAAGCGCCTTTCGGAGGTTGGTTTCTACCAACTGAGTCTGGGTGACACGATCGGCGTAGGCACGCCGACGCAGACCGCGGAGATCGTCACGGAGGTGTCGAAGGTGATTCCCCGTGAGCAGATCGCGCTGCATTTCCACGACACGCGCGGCACGGCGCTCGCGAACGTGCTCGTCGGGTTGTCGATGGGCATCACCACGTTCGATTCGAGCATCGGCGGGCTCGGCGGTTGCCCCTATGCGCCCGGAGCGGCCGGCAATCTCTCGACGGAGGATCTCACCTACATGCTGCAGGGTATGGGCATCGATACCGGTATTGATCTCAAGAAGCTCGTCGACGCCGGCGCGCTCGGTCAGGAGCTCATCGGCCGCAAGTTGCCGGGCAAGTATCTGCAAGCCGCGCTCGGCGAGCAGGAGAAGAAGATTGCGCGTCGAACTGCGTGAGATCGTCGAGGCGGACCTCGACACCTTGTGCTCGTTTCAAGATGACCCGGAGATCGTCGCGAGCGGGTTCGTGCCGCATCGGCCGCCCGGCGTGTTTCACGAGCACATGCGCAAGACGAAGTTGAACGCGGGGTCGCTCGGTCGATCGATCTGGGTCGACGGCGTGCTCGCAGGTTCGATCATGAAGTTCTTCCGCGGCGGCGTGCATGAGATCGGGTACCTGATCGGCCGCGAGTTCTGGGGCAAAGGCATCGCGTCGATCGCGGTCGAGCAGATGCTGGAGCTCTCGAAAGATCGCCCGATGTACGGCGTGTGCCTCGCGGAGAACGTCGCGTCACAGCGCGTGCTGCAGAAGGCCGGCTTTCGGCTCGATCACAAAGTCGTCGAAGCCGACGGAGTGCTGGTCTTTCACTACGTGCTGATCTGAGCGTTGAATGGGGTTGGGCGATGTGAGTCGTCGTGCTCGTCGCGCGCTGGCTTCTCGACACGTCACAAGGTGACTCGCTGATTCAACCTTCGGGGCTCGGTGTCAGAAAATCGGAACTATCGCGGTTGAGTGACCAAGCTCAGCTTGATGAAGTTTGTTCGCAGCAAGGGTTCGCCGGTGACGAGCAGTGCGCAAACGTGAACCCGCGCGCCCACTCACGGGCTCAGCTGAAGATGCGCTTCAGCCAGCCCATCACGCCCTTCGGGCGGAACACGTCGACTTCAGGGTCGGTGTCTTCTTCGAGATCTTTGAGCTGCTTCTTCACCTGCGCCGGCGTGTCGTTGGTCGCGAAGACCGAAACGACTTCCTGACCGGTCGATTCTTCCTTCGCGGTGATCGTCAGCAGGCACTCGTTGTTGAGCTCGAAGGTGATCTCGACCGCGACGGCTCCGCGCGGGCCGGGCGGCAATTCGGGAACGCGGAACGTGCCGAGCCACGTGTTTCGCGACGCGCGTTCGTGTTCACCTTGAACGACGGTGAGCTCCATCGAGTCTTGATTCTCTCGCGTGGTGACCATGCGGTACTTGCGCGTCGCGGGGAGCGCCGTGTTGCGCGTGAGCACCGGATGAAAACGCCCACCGGGCAGACCGATGCCGATCGACATCGGCAACACGTCGATGAGCAGCAGGCCGGCTTTTTTATCCAGTGCGTCTGCGAGCAGCGCTGCCCCGAGCGCGACCGCTTCTTCGGGGTTGCCCGCGCTCACCGGCTGACGGCCGAAGAGCAGGGTGATGCGCTCGGTGACCAGTGGCGCGCGCGATTGACCGCCGACGAGCACGATCTCGTCGATCTGATCGGCGCGGATGTTCTGCGTCGCGAGCACCTGCTGACACACCTCCATCGTGCGGTCGACGATGCTGCGCGTGAGCTTTTCGAGCTGGGCGCGCGTGAGCGTCACGTCGAGATCGATGGGCTTGCCCTCGACCATCGCCACGAACGGCACGTTGATGCGCGCTTCCTTCAGGTTCGAGAGCGTCATCTTCGCGCGCTCGGCCGCGTCGTACACACGCTGCACGGCCACGCGATCGTTGAAGATGGTGTCGGTCTTCGATTCGAAATCGACGAGCAACTGCGCGACGATCGCCGAATCGAAGTCGATGCCGCCGAGGAAGGTGTCGCCGCCGGTCGACTTCACCTCGTAGACGTTCTGATTCAGCTCCAGCACCGACGCGTCGAACGTGCCGCCGCCGAGGTCGTAGACGAGCACGCGCTGCGGCTTGCGATGCATGAACCCCCACGCGAGCGCGGCGGCCGTCGGTTCATTGACGATGCGTTCGACGTGAAAGCCCGCGAGCCGGCCGGCGTAACGAACAGCGGCGCGTTGCCGTTCCGAATACCAGGCGGGCACGGTGATCACCGCGCGGCTGACGGGCTCACCGAGGCGGCTCTCCGCGAGCTGTTTGATCTCACGCAGCACCAGCGCCGAGAGTTCTTCGAGCCGGTACACGCGATCAGCCAGTTGTACGCCGCAGTCGCCTTCGGCCGTCGGTACGACTTCGTACGGGAAGCGCCGCAGCAGCTCGCGCACTTCAGGTGACGTCGCGGGCCGGCCGATGAGCCGCTTGAAGCCGTACACCGCCCACTTCGGGTTCGTCGTGAGCTGCGATTTCGCCGGCGCGCCGACGACGAGTTGCCCACGCCCGTTCAACGCCACGATCGACGGCACCAGCGACTGGCCGTCTTTCCACGTGAGCATGATCGGTTGACCGTCTTTGACGATCGCCGCGCATGAATTGGTGGTGCCGAGATCGATGCCGATGATCGGGCCGGTCAGCGCGGGCTCCGGCGCGGGTTCGAACGCCGGCGCGTGCACCTGCGCGACGTCACCTTGCACCAGCAAGCGCCCCGCGAGCTCCGAAGGCAGCGCGGCCTGTTTCTGCGAAGGCGCGGGAGCCGTGTTCTCCACCGGCACCGCGTCGAGGTTGGTGTCGGGTGTCCCAACACCTTTCGGCACCGGCGGCTCCGCCGATCGCGCGTGCGGCATCGCGGCGGCGGCGGTCTCGAGGAAGCGGCGGCTCGCGGCGTCGAGCGTGATGAACTTGAAGCCCATGCCGGGCACGCCTTCGCCCTTGTTGCCGGTCACATACGAGACGACCGCCGAGGCGTAGAGCACGCGCGTGCCGTTCTCGAGCTTGATCTCCAGCAACACCGAAGTGCCGGGATTCCGGAGCTGTTTGCTGCGCAGGTAGATGCCACCGCGAGTCAGGTTGGCGCCGTACTTCGCGAGCAGTTCTTCCGGCGTCGCGAAGGGCAGCCTCACCGACCATTCAAAGCGGTTGTTCTCCGTGCCCAAGACGGCTCGCAGATACGCCAACTCCCGCCTTCGCGGGCGGCTTTTCATCGGGAGCGCAGTTGTCTAAAGGCCGCCCATGCTGCCTACGAACATCCGCCTGGGTCTCACGTTTGACGACGTTCTCCTGTTGCCGGCCCACAGCGAGGTGCTCCCGCATCAGGTCGATCTCTCGACGCAGGTGACGCGCAATCTGCGGCTCCCGATTCCATTGCTCTCGAGCGCGATGGACACGGTGACCGGCTCGCGCATGGCGATCGCGATGGCGCAGGAAGGCGGCCTCGGCATCATTCACAAGAACTTCACGCCCGAGCAGCAGGCGGCCGAGGTCGCGAAGGTGAAGAAGCACGAGAGCGGCATCGTGATCGACCCCATCACCGTCGAGCCCGGCGCGCCGCTCTCGCACGTGTTCGACTTGATGGAGGCGCACGGGTTCCACGGCTTCCCGGTGGTCGACGGCAAGAAGCTGGTCGGCATCGTCACCAGCCGCGACGTTCGTCACGAGAAGAACGTGAATCGCCCGGTGCACGAGGTGATGACGAAGAAGCTCATCACCGCGCGCGAAGGCGTGTCACAGGAACAGGCGATCGAGCTGCTGCACACCAACCGCATCGAGAAGCTGCTGGTGGTGAACGAGCAGGGCGAGCTGCGCGGCTTGATGACGGTGAAGGACGTCGAGAAGCGGCGCGTGTACCCGAACGCGGCGAAAGACTCGAAGCAGCGGCTGCTGGCGGCCGCGGCGGTCGGCGTCGGCGCTGATCGCGATGCGCGCGTCGATGCGCTGCTCCGCGCCGGCGTCGATGTGATCGTCGTCGACACCGCGCACGGTCACAGCAAGGGCGTGATCGAAGCGGTGCGCGACCTGAGGAAGAACTTCAAGGGCAACTACGAGCTCGTGGCGGGCAACGTGGCGACGGCGGCGGCGACCAGGGCGCTCATCGAGGCCGGAGCGGACGCGGTGAAGGTCGGCATCGGCCCGGGCTCCATCTGCACCACGCGCGTGGTCGCGGGCGTCGGTGTTCCCCAGGTCACGGCGATCGACGATTGCGCGCGCGCCGCCGAAGGTTCGGGCGTGCCGATCATCGCCGATGGCGGCATCAAGTATTCAGGCGACGTGGTGAAGGCGATCGCGTCGGGCGCCTCGACGGTGATGATCGGCTCGCTCTTCGCGGGCACTGAAGAATCACCCGGCGAGACGATTCTGTTGCAGGGCCGCACCTACAAGGCGTACCGCGGCATGGGTTCGCTCGGCGCCATGCGCCAGGGCAGCAAAGACCGCTACTTCCAGGGCGGCGTGCAGGACGAAAAGAAGCTCGTGCCCGAAGGCATCGAAGGCCGCGTGCCGTACAAGGGGCTCGTTTCGTCGAACGTGTTTCAGTTGCTGGGAGGTCTGCGCGCCGGCATGGGCTACTGCGGCACGCCGACCATCAAGGACCTGCAGACCAACGCGCAGTTCGTGCAGATCACGTCGGCGGGTCTCAAGGAGAGCCACGTGCACGACGTGATCATCACCGAAGAAGCGCCGAACTACCGCCGCGACTGATTACTTCTTGCCGCGGCGCTTGCCGGTCGTCGTCGACTTCACCTCGACCGTCTTCTCGGCGTTGTCGAGGCGCGCGTTGAGGCTGTCTTTGTCGTCGAGATCCATCTGCTCGATCGCGTCGCGGAGCACGCCGAAGTCCATCCGCGCGGCCTTCACGGCCTTGCCGTCCTTGTAGTCATCGACGACAGGCACCTGAACGATCTCACGCACCAACGTTTCAAAATCGTTGCGAACTTCGGCCTGCGCATCGATGCAACTGTCACGCGCGGCGATGATGTCGCCGCTGCCTTCCTGATACGCGAGATCGGGGTTGCGCGAGAGCGCGTCTTCGAACTTGGTGGTGCGCTCCTTCACCTTGTCGAACAGGTCCGAATAGATGCCGATGCGCTTGTCTTCGGGCGCCGAGTCATCGCGCGCCTTCGCGAGCTCCGCGCTCACATCAGCGCACTTCAACTTCCGCAGTTCGTCGGCCGTCGCAGAACCGCCGGCGTTGGTCCGCCTGGTCTCGCGTTCAAGACGTTCTTCGCTGGTGATCTCCTTCACACAACCGGGGAGGACAGCGAGGGCCAACAGCGTCGTGAGGATGCGCTTGCTCATTGGCGCGGGAGTCTTGAAGGGATAGAGGCCCGCGTCAACGACGGAGACGGCACATGCAAGGACTCCACGAAAAAATCCTGATTCTCGATTTCGGTAGCCAGTACACGCAGCTGATCGCGCGGCGCGTGCGCGAGCTCGGCGTGTACTGCGAGATTCATCGGCCCGATCTCCCGCTCGAGGCGATCAAGGCGTTCGACCCGCGCGGCATCATCCTCTCCGGCGGCCCGATGTCGGTGGAGCAGGAAGGCTCTCCGCGGCCCATCCCCGAAGTGTTCGAGCTCGGGCTTCCCGTTCTCGGCATCTGCTACGGCATTCAGTTGATGGCGAAGATGCTCGGCGGCCGCCTCGATCGAAACGCGCACCGCGAATACGGCCCGGCGGAGATCGAGATCCTCTCCGCGCGCGGCCCGTTCGCCGGCTTCAAGAACGGTCAGAAGCTCGACGTGTGGATGAGCCACGGCGATCGCGTCGATGAATTGCCTCCGCACTTCGTGCCCATCGCGAAGTCAGGCAACTCGCCGTTCGCCGCCGCCGCGCACGAGAGCAAGCCGATCTTCGGCGTGCAGTTCCACCCTGAAGTGGTGCACACGCCGCAGGGTAGGGAGCTGCTCCGGGCGTTCCTCTTCACCGAATGCAGGGTGAAGGGCGACTGGACGATGTCGAGCTTCATCGAAGACTCGGTGAAGACCATTCGCGAGAAGGTCGGCAACGGCCGCGTGATCTGCGGGCTCTCGGGCGGCGTCGATTCGTCGGTGGCGGCGTTGCTCTTGCACAAGGCGATCGGTGATCGATTGCAGTGCATCTTCGTCGACAACGGGTTGCTCCGTCAGAACGAGCGCGAGCAGGTCGAAGCGCTGTTCGTCGGCCGCTTCAACGTGCCGCTCAAGACCATCGACGCGCGCGCGCGGTTCCTCGGCAAGCTGGCTGGAGTCACCGACCCCGAGAAGAAGCGCAAGATCATCGGCTACGAGTTCATCTCGGTCTTCGAAGAAGCCGCCGCTGAGTTCACCGACGCGCAGTTCCTCGCGCAGGGCACGCTGTACCCCGACGTGATCGAATCGGTGTCCGTCGTCGGCAAGGCGCAGACCATCAAGAGCCACCACAACGTCGGCGGCCTGCCGGAGAAGATGAAGCTCAAGCTGGTCGAGCCGTTGCGCGAGCTCTTCAAAGACGAAGTGCGCGTGCTCGGCCGTGAGCTGGGGCTGCCCGACGAAATGGTGTCGCGTCACCCGTTCCCCGGGCCGGGGCTCGCGATTCGGGTGATCAGCGATCTCACCGAGCAGCGCCTCGAGGTGCTGCGCAAAGCCGACGTGATCGTGATCGACGAGATCAAGAAGGCCGGGCTCTACAAGGAGACCTGGCAGGCGTTCGCGGTGCTGTTGCCCGTGCAGAGCGTCGGCGTGATGGGTGACGAGCGCACCTACGAGAACACCTGCGCGGTGCGCGTGGTGACTTCGGTCGACGGGATGACCGCCGACTGGGCGCGCCTGCCGTACGAGGTGCTGGCGACGATCAGCTCGCGCATCACCAACGAGGTGCGCGGCATCAACCGCGTCGTCTACGACATCTCCTCGAAGCCCCCCGCCACCATCGAGTGGGAGTGAAGAATGGCCGCGAAGAAGAAGCTCTCGAAGCGCGATGAGGCCCTGGCGTGGTTCGGCAACCTCGCCGCGCGCATCACCGATGCGACGGCCCCGGAGCTTCAACAGCTCGTCGCCGAAGCGCGCGAGTTCGATCTCGTCGGCCTGCAGGACGCGTTCGGTGACGAGCAGCAGGTGCTCGACATGAACCGCGCCGCGAACGAGTTGATTCAGGCGGGGCTCGAGACCTTCGGCGTCGCCAGCCCGCAGGGGTTTCAGCTCGCGATCCTCCGCGACATCCTCAACGAGAGCTGAACGTCGCGTTTCGCCACTCCGTCTCAAAATTCAGACAGCTCGTTTCACCGGGTATCCACCGGCGCGGAGCCGTGCATAAAAACCGGTGTCGATAGGGCGTCGCGGTCTCCCCCAACCGCTTTCTGGAAAACTCCGTGTCTCTCCCGAGTCATCGACTCGCGCTGGTCGTCTGCGCGCTCGCGTGCGCGGCGGCGTGCGTCGAGACGTCGGTCGAACAACCGGCGCGGAGCGAGAGCGCGCTCCTGGGCCTCGGCGATTCGTGCGGCACCACCAGTCAGTGCGGGAATGGGCTGTTCTGCACGCTCGGCATCTGCTGCGACGGCACCTGCGGCAACCTGGTGTGCGCGTTGGCGGGCGCGTGCGACGACGGCAACCCGTGCACGACGGGCGATGCCTGTAGCGGTGGCTCGTGTGTCACCACTCCGGTGAGCGGCACGACCTGCGGTTCGGGGCTCGTGTGTGATCAGGGCACGTGCGTCACCGCGTGTTGGCTCGATGACCGGCGCGTCGATGCCGGCGTGGTTGACGGCTGCAAAAAGTGCGACCCGGCCCAGTCGACGACCACGTGGACGATCGCCGTCGACGCCGGCTGCAACGATGGCAACGCCTGCACGTTGGGCGATCGCTGCAATCCCTCCGGCGTGTGCATCGGCGGCAGCGTGATCGCGTGCCCGCTCGGAGACGCGTGTCACGCCGCCTCGACGTGCGACCAACAAACGGGCGCGTGCGGCGGTGACGTGGCGCTCGCCGATGGAACTCCGTGCGAAGGCATTCACTTCTGCCTGAGCGGCGCGTGCACACGAGGCTGCCGCCTCGACGGTGGCGTGGTGCTGCCTGGCGTGGTGAACCCGGAGAACCCGTGCGAGGTCTGCGACCCCGCCATCGACGGCACGCACTGGTCCGCGCTCGATGACGTCGACTGCGACGATGGGAATCGCTGCACCCTCAGCAGGTGTGTGGCGGGCGCCTGCACGATCACCACCTCCGTGAAGTGCGCGGCGCTCGACGGGTGCCACGAGGTCGGAGAATGCGACCCGGCGACCGGCCTGTGCAGCAACCCGGTCTCCGATGCGGGCGTGCGCTGCGATGACGGCTTCGCCTGTTCGACCGGCGACGCGTGCAGCGCCGGCGTGTGTCTCGGAGACGCCGCGAGCTGCGAATGCGACGAAGACCGCGACTGCCCTCCGGCGCGCGCCTGCCACCGGGAAGCGAAGTGCCGCAGTCATCAATGCACGTATGACCTCGACGACGCGCGCGGCTGCTCCGACGGCGACGCATGCACCCTGGGCGACCATTGTTCGAATGGCGCGTGTGTCTCCGTCAGCGAAAAGAAATGCGAAGACGAAACGTCGTGCGGCCTCTCGAAGTGCGACGTCTCCACCGGGCAGTGCGCGATCGAGCACGCCCCCGACGGCGAGGCGTGTGACGGAGGCAGTTGTGTCGCCGGCCAGTGCCTCCCGAGCGAAGGAACAGACGCGGGCGCGGAAGACGCCGGTTCCGACGCGGGGCTTCCCGGGCGGGACGGCGGGCCCTTCGAACTGCCGCCCGTGTTCTTCGCCGCCGAGGGGTGCAGCAGCACCGGCGCCAGCTTCTCTCTCGTCGCACTCGCGCTGATGACCTTGCGCCGCCGACGCCGTTTTTGAATTGCGTTCGCAAAATCTGACCCGTATCAGCACGCGCGATGTGGCCCCTCGTGCTGGCGTCTCTGCTGGCCCAAACAGATGCAGGTGTCGACGAGCGGCCCGACCCGTCACGCGCGACCGTCGTCACCGGCAGCCGGGGTGAACGTCGGGCCGGAGATGCGGTCGTCCCCACCGAGGTAATCACCCGCCAGCAGATCGAGGCGCTCGGCGTGCGTGATCTGCCGCAGTTGCTCCAGCAGCACCCCGGCGTGGAGATGGTCTACACGAGCCGCGGCACCGGCCTTCGCCTGCAGGGGATGGACCCCGAATACGTGCTGATTCTGGTCGACGGCCAGCGCATCGCCGGCCGCTCGGGTTCGTTCACCGACATCTCGCGTTTCTCACTGCGCGAAATCGAACGCGTCGAGATCGTCAAGGGCCCCGCGGCCGCGCTCTATGGCGCCGACGCGATCGGCGGTGTGATCAACCTCATCACCCGCCGCCCGACGAAGCCGTTCGAGGGCTCGGTGCGCGGCATGTTCGGCACGCTGCTCGAGGGCGACCTTCGCGGGTACGCGGGTTCGAAGCTGGGGCCCGTGGAGCTGCGCGCCGGTGGCGGCTACCGCACGCGCAACCCCTACGATTGGGACAAGAGCGACCCCGCGACGAGCGGAGCAGGCCTCAAGCGCGCCGATGGCGACTTCGAGATCGCGTACGCGCCGAACGAAGATCTCCGGGTGTGGGCGCGCACGCAGTACATCTTCACCGACCTCAACGGCGTCGACATCAACACCTCGGGAGCGCTCTTCGATCACTACCAGCGCACCGAAGCGTTCGACACGTGGCTCGGGTACCGTCAGCGCTTCAACGGCGTGACCACCGCGACGCTGCGCGGTCACTTCGGGCTCTTCAAAGATCAACTGCTCGTCGACCAACGCGGCTCGAAGGCGCTCGATGAATACTCGGTCAACCTCACGCGCTTCTACGAAGCCGTCGCGCAGGTCGAACACAAGATCGACAACCACATCATCTCCGGCGGCGTCGAAGGGTACTTCGAGCGGCTCAACTCGACGCGCATCGACCCCGGCATCGTGCAGCGCGGCCGCGTCGGCATCTTCCTGCAAGACGAGTGGGTGGTGACGAACGGCGCGGGCCCGAAGATGACGCTCTCGACCGGCTTCCGCGCCGACATCGACACGCAGTTCGGCTGGGCGCCGTCGCCGCGCATCGCGCTGAAGGTCGACCCGATCCCCGAGCTCACGCTGCGGGCGTCATTCGGCCTGGGTTTCCGCCCGCCGTCATTCTCGGAGCTGTACCTGCGCTTCTCGAACGCCGGCGTCGGCTACGTGGTGCAGGGCAACCCGAACCTGAAGGCGGAGAAGTCGATCTCCGCGAACATCTCGGCCGACTGGCGCCTGCCGCTGCAGGGCTGGGTGCTCTCGGCGAGCGCGTGGCACACCGGCATCACCAACCTCATCAACGTGTCGGCGAGCGGCATGCCGAACCCCGATGACCCGGTGCTCTTCGGCTACGAGAACGTCGCCGACGCGTACACCCAGGGCGGTGAGATCTCGCTGCGCACCCGCATCTCGCGCGGCACGTACCTCGACATCGGCTACATGGGCCTCGACGCGCGCGACGTGACGCGGAACCGGCCGTTGGAGGGGCGCTCGAACCACCTCGTGAACGCGACGCTGACCGCGAAGTACTCGCCGTTCGGGCTCGAGCTCGTGGTGCGCGGCACGTACCACTCGCCGCGGCCGTATTACCTCGGAGCGGCGGCGGGCTACGCGAACGTGCTGGGCCTGGGCCCCGAACAGACGGTGATCGCGAAGGGCTACTTCGATCTCGAGGCGCAGCTCAGCTACACGTGGCGTTGGTTCCGCGTGTTCGTCAACGGCTACAACCTGCTCAACTCGGGCGATCAGAACTACAACCCGCGGCCTCCGCGCGGGGTGATCGGCGGCCTTCAGGTGGACATCTGATGCGCACGCTTCTGCTTCTCATCGCGCTCTCGTTGTGCGGTTGTGCGAACGACTTGCGCGCAGATCATCCCTTCGATGGTGAAACCAACAGCGGGCCGCTGGTGACCGCTGAACGTGACGGCGACAAGGTGACGCTGCACATCGACGCCACCAACAAGGGCTCGCAGGTGTTCGTCGATCTCGACGAGGCGCGCGAGATGAAGACCGACGAGGCGTTCTCGACCAACGGGTGGGATCTCTCGGTGCAGCGCTTCGTGGTCTCGATCAACAGCGGCGCCAGCAACCCCACCGGCACCGTCGAGGCGCTGGTGCTCAAGGGGCAAGACTGGAACGCGCTGACGCAAGCTCCGGCGAGCGGCTACGCGAAGGACACCAACGAGCACCTCTTCAACACCGAGTACGAAGGCTGGTACCTCTACGATCTCGGCAAGCACCGGCTCACGCCGCGCGACCTCATCTACGTGGTGCACACCACCGAAGGCACGTACGTGAAGCTGCGCATTCTCGACTACTACGACGCCGCGGGGACGCCAGCGGTGCTCACGATGGAGTATGAGCCTCTCGCTGCTCCATGACTGCCTCGACGCCGCCGCCCTCACCGCCGAAGAAAGACGTTCGCCACCCGACGGTCGACGAGATCGAGTTCCGGGCGCTGTACAAGAAGACGCGCTACGTCGTCGAAACCGCCGACGGCTGGTCGCTGGTGATCACGCGCTACCGGCCTGAACCGCAGAGCTTCCCCCAGCCGCTGTTCGGCGAACCGATGCTGCTGGTGCACGGCTTCTGTCAAAACCGCCACGCGTGGACGAGCGGCGAGTTCGTCAAGAACCTCCTGTTCTTCGGCCTCGACATCCACATCCTCGAGCTGCGCGGCCACGGCAAGAGCTCGGTCGAGTTCCAGCACGAGCGCGCGAAGAAGTACGGCCGCAAGCTCCCCGCCGACCTGGAGTGGGACTGGGACATCGACAGCTACTTCCTCTACGACCTGCCGGCGGCGGTCGCGGGCGTGCGCCGCATCACCCGGCGCGAGCGCATCTTCTATTGCGGCCATTCCATGGGCGGCATGCTCGGCTACGGCTACGCCGGCATTCACCCGGAGCACTTCGAAGGCATCGTCACCATCGGCGCCGCCGCGGAGCTCGCCAAAGACAACCTTCCGCTCAAGGCGCTGGCGTTCGCGGGGCCGGGCATCAACGCGGCGGTCGACGCGACGCTGGGGTCGATCAACCTCGGCCGCGCGCTGTCTCCGTTCAGCAAGAACGCCGAGAAGCTCGCGTACCGGTACCTGCCGCTCGACACGTGGCTCAAGACCGCGTCGGAGGCGCTGGGCTTCGCTGAACGCAGCCCGCTCGCCGGGCTCGTCGCGAGCCGCTTCAACTGGCTGACCCGATGGGACCGCATGTCGATGGCCGACGTGCGCTGGCTGCTCAAGGAGGGCGGCGAGAAGGAGCCGCGCAAGGTCGTCGATCAGTTCTTCCGGTGGATCCGCGCGCAGGAAACGGTCTGCTACCGCACCGGCTACGACTTCCAGCGCGGGTTCTCGAAGATCAAGGTGCCGATGGCGATCATCTTCGGAGACATGGACCCCATGGCTTCGCTCGCCGCGACGCGAAAGGTCTACCGCGCGGCCAAGAGCGAATACCTCCTGTGGCGCCCGGTGAAGGGCAACAGCCACATCGAGCTGACGATGGGGCACGACATTCGGCAGATTTGTTACGACATCAAGAACCTCGTCGAATACGCGCGCATGCACCGCGATCGCGCGCCGTCGTTGCCGCGCACGCACGTCGCTGACTGACTCGCCGGGTCGAAAAGTGGAGCAGCGGCCCCCCGTTGGTACGCTGCTACATGATGAAACAGCTCGGGGTCTTCAGCGCGCTTCTCCTCGCCATGACGGCCTTCGGGCAGGACCGTGTGAAGTTGAACTCCATCTCGAAGATCGAGGTGAAGGGTTCGACGATCGAGATCTCCGGCAGCCGAAAGCCGAACTTCACCACCTTCACCATGGCCGACCCCGCGCGCCTGGTGATCGATGTGTCTGAAGCGGTGTTCGAGGGCGTGCCGAAGGAGATCAAGGTCAACGACGGCACGGTGACCTCCATCAAGATCGCGAGCTACGGCAGCGAAGCGTCGGCGATCGCGCGCGTGCTGATCGGCTTCACGCGTGAGCTCGAGACCGACATCACGTCGGAGGGCACGTCGCTCGTGGTGAAATTGCCGGCCGATGGCGCGGTCGCGGCTCGCCAGGCCGAAGAAGCGCGCCTCGCGCGTGAGAAGAAGATCGCCGAAGAAAAGGCCGCGGCTGAAGCCGCGCGCCTCGCGAAGGAAGAAGAAGATCGCAAGACGAAGGAGGCCGCGCGGCTGGCGAAGGAAGAGCAGGAGCGTCAGGCGAAGGCCGCCGAAGAGGCGCGCGTCGCGAAGCTCGCGGCTGAAAAAGCCGAAGCGGAGCGCAAGCTCGCGGAGAAAGCCGAGGCGGAACGTCAGGCGAAGGAAGCCGCGCTCGCCGAGAAGAAGCGCCTCGAAGACGAGAAGAAGGCGAAGGCCGCCGCTGAACTCGCCGAGCGCGAACGGGCCCGCCTCGAGAAGGAGGCTGAAGTCGAGCGCGCGCGGCTCGCGAAGGAAGCCGAAGCCCAGCGTCAGCGGGAAGAGAAAGAAGCCGCGGCGCGCGCCGCGAAGGAAGCCGCGGAGCGCAAGGCGCAGCAGTTGGCCGAGGCCAAACGGAGAGAAGAAGAATCGCGTGAAGCGAAGCTGGCCGCCGAGAGGGCGGAGCGCGAGGAGAGGGCCGCCGCCGAGAAGGCAGCGCGTGAAGAGAAGCTCGCGGCTGAAAAGGCCGCCCACGACGAGAAGGCACGTGCGGCGAAGGAAGCCGCTGATCGCAAGGCGGCCGAGCTCGCGCAGCTCAAACGCATCGAGCAGGAAGCCCGCG
>JBEHYH010000033.1:0-22565 GCA_048498275.1 Myxococcota bacterium
TGATGTACTTCCATTGTTTGTTTACCTTGTTTTTATTTGATAGAATATTCCACCGCTCCGAAACCGCCCGGGTCGAGCACGTTGATCTCACCGCCCGCCGCGGTCTTCGAAATGGCGCCCGCGAACGTCTTGCAGGGAGCGGTGCGGCTGCACGGGTTCGCGTCATCACCGACTCCCGAGACCCAGGTCCGCGTCGCCTGGGCGAATGAGGAAAAACCAGACAACAGAACGAGGACGGTGATCACGCGTGGCGTCATGGGACGTGCAGGTTAGCGCTTCAACTCTCCGCGGCTTTCGATTTTGTTGCCGCGTTCCCTCTCACGGAGAAACACCTCATGCAGAAGCCCGCGCACCCGGCCGCGTTCAGCGCCAAGAGCTACGAATTCACGCCCTACGTCGATGTGAAGAATTGGATCGGCGGGAAGTGGCGCGACGGCGAGAGCGGCAAGTGGCTCGACATCGAGAACCCGCGCCACGCGAAGACCATCGGCAAGATGACCATCTCCACCGCGGCTGACGTCGCGGCGGCGGTCGAGGCCGGCAAGAAGGCGTTCCCCGCGTGGAAGGCGACGCCGATGCGTGAACGCGCGCAGGTGATGTACCGCCTCAAGGCGCTGATGGAGCGCGACCTCGATGAGCTCTGCTGGCTCGTCAGCCATGAGAACGGCAAGACGTACGCGGAAGGCAAAGGCGACGTCGAGAAGGGCATCGAGTGCGTGGAGTTCGCGGCGTCGCTCCACATGATGGCCGATGGTGGCCAGCTCGACGTGAGCCGCGGCGTGAATTGCCAGGTGACGCACGAGGGGCTCGGCGTCGTCGCCGGCATCGTGCCGTTCAACTTCCCCGTGATGGTGCCGTTGTGGATGGTGCCCAACGCGCTGATGGCCGGGAACGCGTTCGTGCTGAAGCCGTCGGAAATCGTGCCGTACGGCGCGATGAAGCTGGCGTCGCTGCTGCAGGAAGCGGGTCTGCCCGACGGGCTGTTCAACGTGGTGAACGGTCAGCGCGAGTGCGTCGAGGCCATCGTCGATCACCCCGACATCAAGGCCGTCGGCTTCGTCGGCTCGACCAAAGTGGCGCAGATTCTGTACGCGCGAGGCGCCGCCACCGGCAAGCGCATGCTGTGCCTCGGCTCGGCGAAGAATCACGTGGTCGTGGTGCCTGACGCTGATGTGCAGCTCACCGCGTCGAACATCGTCGCCTCCAGCTACGGCTGCGCGGGTCAACGCTGCATGGCGTCGTCACTGATGGTCGCGGTCGGTGACGTGCAGAAGATCATCGACGGCATCGCTGATCATGTCCGCAAGCTCACGCTCGGCAAAGACATGGGCAGCATCATCTCGGGCGCGTCGCGCGAGCGCATTCTCAAGTACATCGACGGCGCCGAGAAGGCGGGCGCGAAGGTGCTGGTCGACGGCCGCAAGGGTTCAGTCGCCGGTGAGAACGGCCACTGGATTGGCCCCACCGTGTTGGACAACGTCACCATCGACATGCCCGCGGGCTGCGAAGAGATCTTCGGCCCGGTGCTCAGCATCGTGCACGTGAACACGCTCGAAGAGGCCATCGCGCTGCAGGCGAAGAGCCTCTACGCGAACGGCGCCGCGATTTTCACGTCATCAGGTCACGTGGCGCGCATCGCCAGCGAGCGTCTCGAAGCGGGCATGGTCGGCATCAACGTCGGCGTGCCGGTGCCGCGTGAGCCGTTCTCGTTCGGTGGCTTCAACTCTTCCAAGTTCGGTCACGGCGACATCACCGGCTGGGACGGTTTCCGTTTCTGGAGCCGCCCGCGCAAGGTCACCGAGAAGTGGGCCGCGCAGTCTGACGCGAGCTGGATGAGCTGATGCACGAGCTGGTGCTCGCGCTGATCATTTCGGCCGCTCCGGCGGAGTTCGTCTCGAAAGATGACGGCTTCGCCGTGTTGCTGCCGGGCGACCCCGCCGTCGTGACCAACGGCGAGCATCACTCCTACATCGCGTCTGACGGAGTCGCTGATGGCTTCGTTTTGATTGAAGTTGATCCGATCGCACGCGGCAGTGCTTCACCGCAAACGCTCCGCGCTCAGCGCGAAATCACCGACACGATTCGCGACGGCAAGCGCATCACTGTTCGCAAACTCGCCACGTCTACGCGCACGTTCTCTCTCACCTGTAGCGGCATGAGCAGCTGCAAGTCGCTGCTTTCTTCATTCCGTTTCACACGCTGAAAAAACCAAACACATGACCTCTCAATATCTCGGCTACCCGAACGAATTCGCCGCTGAACCGATGCCCACGCAGCAGATGGTCGACCTCTGCAAGGAGCACACGCTCTACACGTGGTCGGCCGGCAACACCGTCAACCCGCTGCCCATCGCGCGCGCTGAAGGCATCTACCTGTACTCGCCCGAAGGGCAGAAGATCATCGACTTCAACGCGCAGTTGATGAGCGTGCTCGTCGGCCATGCGCACCCGCGCGTCATCGCGGCGATGAAGCGCCAGCTCGACGAGCTCATCTTCGTCTACCCGCAGACCGCGACGCAGGTGCGCGCGCGCCTCGGCAAGCTGATGTCTGAAATCATCCCCGGGATGTCGTCGTTCTTCTTCACGCTCGGCGGCGCGGAGGCGAACGAGAACGCGGTGAAGATGGCGCGGCTCTTCACGGGCCGTCAGAAGATCCTCGCGCGCTACCGCAGCTACCATGGTGGCACGCAGCTCACGATGTCGCTCACCGGCGACCCGCGGCGCTGGGCGAGCGAGCCCGCGGCTCCCGGCGTGATTCACGTGATGGACCCGACGCCCTACGACTACTCGTTCGGCAAGACCGACGAAGAGCGCTGCGCGAACCACCTCACGTACCTCGAGGAGACCATCAAGTACGAAGGCCCGCACACCATCGCCGCGATGATTGTGGAAACGGTCACCGGCACCAACGGCGTGCTCGTGCCGCCGAAGGGCTGGTTCAAGGGCCTGCGCGCGTTGCTCGACAAGTACGGCATCCTCCTCATCTGCGACGAGGTGATGGCGGGCATCGGCCGCACCGGCAAGATGATGGCGTACGAGCACTTCGACGTGACGCCTGACCTGGTGACGATGGCGAAGGGCCTCACGTCTTCGTACTTCCCGCTCGGAGCGGTCGGCATGAAGAAGGCCATTCACGAGCACTTCCAGAAGAACGTGTACTGGGGCGGCCTCACGTACAACTCGCACCCGGTGGGGCTCGCGACGGCTGAAGCGGTGCTGCGCGTGACGCTCGATGAAAAGCTCGTCGAGAACGCGGCGAAGCTGGGCCCCGTGATGCGCGCGGAGATGGACCGGCTGCAGAAGAAGCACGCGTCCATCCTCGAGTGCCGCAACATCGGCCTCTTCGGGATGATCGACCTCCGCAAGAACTCGAAGAACGAACCGCTGGCTCCGTACAACGGGAGTCACCCGGCGATGGGCAAGCTGGCGACCTTCTTCCGCGAGAACGGTCTGTTCACCTTCACCCGGTGGAACAACTTCACCTGCAACCCGCCGCTGTGCATCACCGAGGCGCAGTTGAAGGAAGCGTTCGCCATCGTCGACCGCGCGCTCGAAATCACCGACGCCGCGTTCGAAGGCTGAAGTTCGAATGATGTCTGCCGAACATCATGTTCGGCAGACATCATGTTGGTTCAATCGGGGGAGGGCACATGCGAGTTCTGATTTCGTTTCTGGTGGTGTTCAGTGGTTGTGCGGCGTCGCAGAAGCAACTCGCGGGAGCTCACCTCGCCCGCTTCGAAACACTCGACGTCATTCTCGCCAACGCTCGAAGCTCGACGTGTCTGCAAGGTCTTGAGCCGATTCCCGCGACCGTCATCGACGTTGGAATTTTCAAGAACGTGCCGTACCAATCGTTCAGTAACGGGCTGCTCGAGTTCAACGCCTACGGCGATCCGTCGAACCTCGTCGCCGTTGAGGCGGGGACGAAGGAACAAGACGAAGCGCTCAAGAGCTGCATCGTTCAGTTTCTTTCTCAGCAAACGCTGTCGGCCGCAGACGGCGCGCGCGTTGGCAGCGCTTCGTTGCGGTCGCACTCCGAAACCACCGACGGCTTGACCGTAGAGACAACGACGGCAGATGCCGCCGATGCATACGGCGCGTGGTGGTTGTCGCTGGAGCTTACGGGCGACGTGCCCAGCGCTGCTGCCTCGTCGACCGAACTTGCGACGATTACGACGCCATCTTCGAGCTGGTCGGGCGCGGTCGTGACGACAGACTCTTCGCGCCGCTCTTCGTACAAAGCGCCGAAATCGGCGGGTGGCCCGGTGTTCGTGCACAGCTACGTGAAGAAGAATGGCACGTACGTGCAGTCGCATACGCGACGCAGGTGAGGCGCATGCGCTTCCCGCGTGATTAGTGTGCGCGCGTGCTTTCGACGCTCGCTCTGTTGCTTCTCACCGCCAATGCCCAGCCGACGCCTGCGCAACGCAACGTCTACGTCGGCGCGTACCTGTCTGACGTCTCCGACTTCGATTTGAAGGCCGGCCGCTTCAAGGCCGACTTGCGCGTGTGGCTCAAGTGGCGCGGCGGCGAGAAGGAACCGGAGCTCCTCTTCGAGAATGGCGAGATCGACTCGAAAGACGAGCTCTCCCGCGAGAACGAGAGCGACTGGCGCTCGGTGCAGTGGCGCGTGCAGGGCACTTTTCGCGGCGACTTTCCGGTGCACGCGTTCCCGTTCGATCAACAGACGCTGCCCGTCGTGTTCGGCCTCGATGAACGCGAAGGCAAGCTGGTGCCCGACCTCGGCGCGAGCGGCATGAGCTCGAGCTTCAGCATCACCGGCTGGTCGTACGAGCCGCACTTCGGCACGCGCGTCGATGAGAAGCAGTACGGGAGCGACCTCGGCTCCATCGCGCGCGAAGGGCAGAGCTCAAAGCTGCGGCGCGCGGCGTTCACGCTCGAGATGCATCGGCCGTTCGGCCCGTACCTTCTCAAGTTCCTGCTGCCGCTCTCGCTGATTCTGTTGATGGCGCTGCTCGCGTTGTTGTTGCCGTCAGACCGGCTCGACGTGCGTTCCTCGATGGGTATCACCGCGCTGCTGTCGTGCATCGCGTTCCACTACACGCAGTCAGACACGCTGCCCGACGTCACGTACCTCGTCGCCGCCGACAAGTTGTTCCTCGGTGCGTACGCGTTCGTCACGCTGACGTTTTTATGGAGCGTCATTTCGTACCGCGTCGGCATGAAGAACGTGCCGCGCGCGCAGACCTTCGACCGCATCGGCGCGTGGCTGCTGCCCATCACCGCCATCATCTTCTCGAGCACGCTGGTGGCGAACGCGCTGGCGAGCACCGAGCCGCCGCCGGTTCCGCTCCCCGAGCCGAAGCCGTCGCTGCCGTTGCTGCGCGTCGCGGTGAGCGCGCTCGATTCGAAGACGGCGATGGGCGGCCCGTCGCGTCGCGCGAACCTCGTCACACGCGCGGCTGATGGCACGAGCTACGCGCTGATCGCCGAAGAGGCACCGGCGATGTCGAACGACCTCGTGAAGTTGTTGCCCAACGGCGGCATGCGCGTGCGCTGGCGTCTGCGCGAAGGCGCCATCTGGAGCGACGGCCGTCGCATCACCAACACCGACCTCTGGGATTCGATCGCGATGGTGAAAGAACCTCAGCGCATCGACATCTCGCGCGCCGACAAGCGCACCGTCGACGTCATGTATTCAGACCGCAGCGGTGCGCATCTCAACGGCTACGCGCTGTATCCGTCTGACGCGACGAAGCTCCCTGACGCGGGCCGTGAGTTGCTCGGTCGCATGACGATCGAGGCCGAGCTCGATTCGGCCGCGCCATACATGACGGGCCCGTTCGTCGAAGGTGAATCGCTCGAGCTGGTGCGCAACAGCGTCTACCCGGGCCCGCGGCCGGTCTTCGAGAAGGTGGTGTTGCTGCGTCGTTCCCCTGCTGCGGCTGCCGAGGCATTGCTGAAGCGTGAAATCGACATCATCCCCGTGCTCGCGCCCGATGCGTACGAGCTGCTGAAAGACAAACCCGGCGTAAAGATTCTCGAGCAGCCCGGCGAGCAGTTGTGGGTGCTGGCGCTGTCGATGACGCCGCCGTGGAATGACGTGAAGTACCGCCGTGCGTTGTTGCAGGCGCTCGATCGCGAAGCGCTGGTGAAGGTGCTCGCGCCGGCTCCGGCGCATGTTGCGTACGGTTGGCGTGATGTGCAGGAGAAGGCGACGGTGTCGTCAGACGTCTCGCTCAAGGGCCTCAAGGTGACGCTGCATCGCTCGGAAAAACGTGACGGTTCATCGGCGGCTGAACAGGTCACCGACACGGTCATCGCGCAGTTGCAGCACGCGGGCCTCGTCGTCACCGTCGAAGAGCACGAGCGGATCAACACGTTCTCGCAGCAGCCGTACGAAGGGCTGCTGATCATGTCTTCGCCGACGGATGACCCGGAGCGGCTGATGCGCAAAGCGGGCCCGGAGGTCACCGCGATGTACACGCGCTTCGCCACCTCGCTCTACGACGAGCGCCGCAAACAGCTCGAAGCGAGTCTGCAGCACGCGTGGTTCGACGAGCTCTCGATGGTGCCGCTGGTCGTCACCTCACGCCTCGCCGCGATTCGCGATGACTTGAAGGGCCCATGCTGGGGAACCGCCGATTCCATCTGGTGGAATCTCGACAAGTGGAGCTTCGAAGCCCCTCCGGCGCCCCCGACGCAATCGCCCTGAGACTGCTCCGTAGTGCTGGGCATGAACGACACGAAACGTTGCCCCGCGTGCTTCACCGACATCGATACCCGCGCCACGCGCTGCCCGTCGTGCGCGCAGCGTCAGCCTGACGTGACGTTGCACCGCGACGTGCCCGGCCGCATGTTCGGAGGCGTCGCCGCCGCGCTCGCCCAGCACTTCAATTGGGACGTGACGCTGACGCGCATCGTGATGGTGACGAGCCTCGCGTTCACCGGCGGCCTGGTGTTCTGGGTCTACGCTGCGGCGTGGTTGATGACGCCGTTCGCCGCGAGCGGCCGCGCGCCGATGCTCAAGTTCGTCGACTCCGTGGGCGCGCTCTTTACGCCCGCGAAGGGCAGCGTCGAGAACGTTCACCCCGAGTGACGCGCGAGCATCTGGAGCAGCACCCAGATGCCGACGCCATAAATCGAGAGCAGGCCGAGGGCCGCCAGCGCTTGCTGACGGCCTTCGAGTTTCGGGTTGATGGTGGTGCGAATGACGCTGGCGATGCCGCTGATCAACGCGACCGCCGCGCAGATGCCCCCGATGGGAATCAGGCACCACGCGAGCATCGGCATCACCGAGAAGACGGTGAAGATCAGCGCGGCAATCGCGCACGCCAACGCGAGAATCGAGAGCCCGTCGGTGGTTTTCTCTTCACTCACAACTTGTCGCACTCCGGAATGCTGGTGATGACCCCGACGGGGATCTTCTTCTTCAAACCGTCCTTCACCGACGCCCACTTCGCTTCGGGCAGCGAGCAGTCGTAGCTCTTCCCGTCTTCGCCTTTGAGCAGCAGCTCGTACTTCTCGTGATGCGCGCCTTCGCGTTCCGCGCCGAGCCCGCTGCCGCCGCGCAGCCCGCTCACCACCGGCCACGCCGGAGTCGTTCCCGTGTCAGCCAGCTTCTCCGCGCGATTCACCGCCCAGCGGTCGATGGTGAAGTGGCAGCGGTCGTCGTAGTCGGGCACGTCTTTGTATTTCGTGTGGCATTCCTCGCGGCGCTCGAAGGTGCCATTGCCGCGGTCGACGTTGCGCGTGCTGCACGTCTCGCCGTCGGCCACCTTGTGCGAGCCGCGCTGTTCACGCGTGCGGCTGACGCTGTACGCGCCCGACGGCATCGAGTCACACCACGCGCTGTCTGACTGCGCGGAGAAGCGCTCGATGTCGATGCTGCGCTCCCACTTGTGTGACGTGACGGTGAGCAACTCTTCCTTCGTCCACATCG
This sequence comes from Myxococcota bacterium, assembly GCA_048498275.1. GTDB lineage: Bacteria > Myxococcota > Myxococcia > Myxococcales > Myxococcaceae > Archangium_A. Next base: position 7,903 of record JBEHYH010000033.1, read on the forward strand.
AGAGGCCGCAGCACAACAGCAGCAGCACACCGACGATGCCGCCGACGATGGCGACGATTTTTCCCGTCGAGGCTTTCGGCTTCACGCCACCGACCTGAACCGGCGCGCCTTTCTTCGGCTGCGCGCTCGATTGATCAGCGACGCGCGCAACCTGCTGCGCGCCATCGAGCGGGCTGCCGCAACTGCGACAGTTGTGCGCCTTGGCGCCGTTGGGCGTGTTGCACGCGGGGCACGCGCGGTCGGCGCCGTCGTATTCGTGATTCGCCGCCTGCTCCTTGCCCGCCGGAGGGAAGTAGCGCGACGCCGCGTCCTGCTGCGCTCCGCAGTTGGGACAGAAACGATTCGACGCGCCGAGCAGACCTTTGGTGTCGCAGTGCGCGCAGTCCCACCACATCTCGTAGACGCCGACGACCTTGCCGGTCTGCGACGCTTCCGTCGCGACTTTGCCGCCGAATTTTCCGCCCGAGACGCGCTGCAGTTCTCCGCGGTCGAACCACGCGGAGCCGCACGACTCGCAGAGGTCCAGCTCCACGCCTTTGTACGTGAGTGGCCGCAGGTTCGCCTTGCCGCACGACGTGCACGCGAGCGCCTCGCCTTTGGCTGGGCGCGCGGCGGCCTTCTCGACGAGCGTGTGCAGCTCGTTGAGCGAGAGGCCCAGGTCGGTGAAGAAGTCCTTCGCGATGTCCCACTTCGCGAAGACGCCGCTGCATTTGCCGCACACCAGCGCGCTCTTGCCGGGGCCGAAGACATCAGGGGTTGACGTCAACGGCGTCGCGTCGCGAGGGCAGACAGTGGCCATAGGTGGCGGGGAACTTATGTCACTCGTGCAGCAGCACGGGCGTGAAGTTCGCGGCGTCGCACGACGCCAGCACGTAGTTGACGCCGTTGTGCGGCCCGGTGAAGCCGGCGGCGATGCCCGGCCCGTGGAGATGCCCGTACACGCACGTCTTCGGCGCCCACGCTTCGATGGTGCGCGAGAACGCGGTCTCGATGTTGTTCGAATACATCGGCGGGAAGTGCACCGCGCACACCTTGAGCAGCGCGCTTGACGACTTCTTCAATTTCTCGTCGGCGTCTTTGAACGAGAGGCCGAGGCGATTCACTTCGCGCTCGATGTAGTCGGGCTTCTGTTCTTCATCGCCCATCTCACCGCCCGGCATCGGCGGCGCTTCAGGAGCGGTCCACAACCGCGAACCGGCGATGAGGTACGGCCCGATTTCGACCGCGGAGTTCTGGATGAAACCGGCGAACGATTTGAACGGCTCGAAGAGCTTGCGGAGCTTCGCGCTCGAGTCTCCCCACCAGTAGTCGTGGTTGCCGCGCAGCAGCACCTTCTTGCCGGGCCGCGCGTCGAGCCACTTCAAGTCGTCTTGCACTTCGTTCGGGCGCGTGCCCCACGAGATGTCGCCGGCGACGATGACGGCGTCCTCCGGTTTCACGAGCGAGTCCCAGTTGCGCTGCAGCGGCAGCGGGTGCTCGTGCCAGCCGAACCGGTGCATGTCTTTGTTGCGCAAAGACGGGAGGTGCGTGTCACCGATGGCAAAGAGCCGCATGCGCGCGCCTTTCGCCGATGCACGCGAATCGGTCAACGCTTGCTGATGTGTACGCCGAAGCCGGAGCGGTTCGGCTCGAGGTCTTCCCGCAGCGTCATCGAGGGGATTTCGTAGTCGCCGTAGTTCTGTTTGCGGAACGCGATGGGCTCGGTAGTGGCGAGTGTGTCGAGGCGTCGCGCGAGCTGTTGTTCGAGTTCGGCGTAGCGCGGGCCGTCGACCTTGCTCGTGCGGTACACGAGGAACGGCGGCAGTACGTCGAAGCCCGGGTAGTGCAGCACGCCGTGGTTGATGGGGAAGAGGAGGTCTTCCATCGGGCCGTTGATGCCGCGCGGGCCGTAGTGCGGCTCCCAGCCGCCGGTGGTCACCATCAACATCGCGCGCTTGCCGGCCATCACGCCTTCGCCGAAGCGCAGCCCCCAGCGCTTGTCGGAATGTTCGCCGACTCCGTACGCGAAGCCCTTGGCGTACACGCGGTCGAACCAGCCTTTGAGGATCGCCGGCATCGAGTACCACCAGAAGGGGAACTGGAAGATGACGACGTCGGCCCAGCGGAGCTTCCGCTGTTCTTCGGTGATGTCGGGTGCCTGGGTGCCGTCGATGAAGGAAGGAATCGAGCCGGCCTGCAGGGTCGGGTTCCACTTCATCGCGTAGAGGTCGGAGACTTCGACGGAGTGACCAGCACGTTCCAGATGCTCGACGGCGAAGTTCAGGAGTGAGCGGTTGAGTGACGTTTTCTCGGGGTGGGCATGCACGATGAAGATGTTCATGTGCCTTGAGTAAGGCGCCGGTCGGTATTGTGGAAATGCATGTCACCGATATGAAGTATTGAGATGAGCAATATCGCGCAGCTCGACGTGAACCTGTTGCTGACGCTCGACGTGCTGTTTCAGGAACGGAACGTCACTCGCGCAGCGAAGCGGCTCGGGTTGTCGCAACCGTCGGTGAGCCTGCAGTTGGGCCGTCTACGGAAGTTCTTTGGTGACCCACTGTTGCTGCCCGCTCCGCGTGGAATGCGCATGACGGTGCGGGCCGAAGCGCTGCGCGAGCCGTTGAGCGCGGCGTTGAAGGAGCTCGAGCGCGTGGTGGCTCCGTCGGGGCCGTTCGTTCCTTCGGTCGCGGAAGTCACCTGGAGAGTCTCCGCGAGTGACTACGGAGCGGCGGCGATCGTCGCGCCGGCGTTGCGGAACCTTCGCGCGCTCGCTCCGAAGTCGCGGCTCGCGTTGTTCGAGTTGCGGCCGGTGGCGCTCTCGGGCGCGCTTGAGAGCGGCGCGCTCGAGCTCGCGATTCACACGATGGAGGGCGTGCCGCCGGGTCTGCGAAAGCGGAAGCTGTTCACCGAGCGCTACGTGATGGCCGCGCGCGTCGGGCACCCGAAGTTGAAACGCAAGCCGACGCTCACCGAGTTTTGCGCGTTGGAGCACGTGGTGTTCTCGAACGACGGTGGCGGCTTCATCGGCGCGACCGACAAGGTGCTCGCGCGTCTCAAGGTGAAGCGAACCGTCGCGCTGTCGGTGGCGCACTTTTCGTCGGTCGTGGCGGCGCTGGAGCAGTCAGACCTCGTCGCGATGCTTCCGTCGCGTTTGCTCGAAGGCCGCAGCACGTTGCAGAGGGTGGAAGCGCCGATCGAAGTGCCGGGCTTTGAGATGGTGATGACCTGGCACGAACGCATGCATCGCGACGCCGGTCATCAATGGTTGCGCGAACAGCTATCGAGAGCGCGTGATGTGAGCTGATTGCGTCGTGCTCATCGCGAACACGCCCTCGACCGCGCGCGAACTTCATCAAGCTGGAACTGGGGTGGTTTTTGGTTGTCCCCACGACGAAAAGCCGCCCCAGACACGAAGTGCTGCACATGGTGCGCGACCGGTGTCGTGCAGAGAGGCCTGCTCGTGACGACTCAGCCTTCTGAAACACGATCGAGTGCCCCTGCTCAGCAGCTTTGTTGAAGAACCGCTTCATCCCATCAATCTGATCGATGAACTCACGCACGACGTCTTGCGAGGGCGTGGCTCCGTGGCGATTTGAGAGTTCGAAATCAGCGGCGCGCCTTCAGTGCATCGAGCGTCGTCGCAGCGAGTTCAGCGACGATCTTCTCTACGGTCTTCGGCGGCACAAACCAGACGTCGTTGCCCTCGTAGTCTTCGAGTTCGGCTGCGGCACTGTCGATGCTGGTGCCAGTGATCGTGAGATCAGACCGACGAACTGGCTGACGTAGAACTCGATGTTGCTGTCGAACTCGTAGCGTTCGCTTTTCTCGTCTTCGAACGAAGCGCGAAGTTCTCTTCGTCGTCTCGCAGGTCGAATCTCCCTGAACGAGAGTTCGATCGTCTGTGAGCAATTCGATGACTCGCTACGCGAAGTGATTCACCGGGCCGATGCCGTGACCGAGCCCAGGAGCGGTTTTCAGCGCTTCGGTGAGCCAGTGCTTCGCGCGTGAAATCGAAGCGTGCAGCGTTTCTCCGCGCGCGAGATGCGCGGTGATCGCCGCTGAATACGTGCAGCCCGTGCCGTGCGTGTGCTTCGTCTCGATGCGCGGAGCCGTGAAGTGCGTGAGATGCCCGTCGTGAAAGAGCACATCGACCGCCTGCGCTCCGGTGAGATGGCCGCCTTTCACGAGCACCGCTTTCGGGCCCAGCGCGGCGATGTCGCGCGCGGCCGCTTCGGCCTGCTCAACTGATTCGACAGGTCGCCCCAACAGCGCCGCAGCTTCTTGCGTGTTCGGCGTGAGCAACGTCGTCACCGGCAGCAGTTTCTTCACGAGCGCCTCGCGCGCATCAGCCGCGAGCAGCGCATGCCCGTGTTTGCTGATCATCACCGGATCAACCACCAGCGGCATCGTGAGTTTCAACGACGCGACCGCTTCGATGATGGCGGCGTTCCCGAGCGCTCCGGTCTTCACCGCGCCGGGCACGATGTCTCGCAGCACCGCTTCGGCCTGTGCCTTCACCAGCGACGCCGGCAGCACTTCGACCGCCGAAACTTCCTGCGTGTTCTGCACGGTGATCAGCGTGATCACCGCCATGCCGTACACGTCGTGTTGATGAAACGTCTTGAGGTCGGCCTGAATGCCCGCGCCTCCGGAAGGGTCACTGCCGGCGATGGTGAGTGCGGCTGTCATGTGTCCACACGTACCATTTCCACCGTTAGGATTTTTGTCTGCTAGCGGGGCCGGTCATGGCTTCCGACGGCGTGGTCCTGACGCAAGATGAGAGCGGCTCGAAGTTCTTCCACCGGGTGCTGCGCGAAGCGGTCACCGCGTTCCCGCGGTCGCTGGGTGACGCTCCGATTTCCGAGAGCGGCAAGGCGTTCAAGAACGGCTACGGCGACATGCTTTCCCGCTTCGAAGCCGCGCGCGTCAACAGCCCGCAGCGCCTCGAGATTGCGCGGTATCTGCGCGCCGCGACGGCGTCGGCCCTCGGCTTCTCACGCGGCGGCACCGTGAAGTCGCTCGATGAATCGTTCAAGGAAACGGTGGCCGCTCCGGAAGTCGACACGCGCGCGGCGTCGGGCAAGGCGGGGCACACGCTCGAGGTGCCGCTCGATGGGCGCGTGTATCGCGGGCGCGATGTCGTGCACGCCATCGACGAGATGTTCGCCGCGCATCACCTCACGCAGCGCGCGGCCGATGGTCTTCGCTGGCTCGTGAATTCGACGGGAGGGACGCTCGACCTCACCGGCCAGCGCTTCGCGTTGCTCGGTGCGAGCGCTGAATTGTCGCCGGTGCAGACGTTGCTTGAAGCCGGAGCGACGGTGCGGTGGATCGACGTGAAGCCCGCGGGCGCGTTCGAGACGCACGGGCCGATGATCTCCACGCGCGGCGGAGATGATCTCCTCACCAATCCCCACGCGGTCGCGGCGGCGTTGCGCGAGTTCGCGAAGGACGGGCCGGTGCACGTGTGCCTGTTCGCCTACGCGCCGGGCCGCAGCCGTGAGCTGTTGCTCGCTGGCGTGATGGAGGCGCTCGTGCGTTCGCTCGGGCCGAGCATCGTGAAGTCTGTGGCGACGTTCATTTCGCCGACGTCTCCGCGCGAGGTGCAGCCCGAAGATGTATCGGCGTCGAACGCGCTCAAGGCGAACCCGAAGTGGTGGCAGCGCGCGGCGGCGATGACGGGTGCGCTGAAGCCCGGTGGCGACGTCGGCGGCGTGGCGCGTTCGGTGATTTCGTTGCAGGGCGCGGCCTACCAGGCGGCGCAGTACCTCGCGAAGACCATCGCGATGGAGGTGCTCGCGGCCGATGGGCTCGATGGAAAACCGGTGACGCTGTCGGCGAACGTCGCGGGCATCACCAACACGAAGTCGCTCTCGCACCCGCTGTTTCAAATCGCGTTTCAGGGGTCGAAGTCGTTCGGCGTGCGCATCTTCGAGCCGGCGCTGACGCGTGCGGTGAGCGGATATTTGATGGTTCACGACCTGATCAACCCCACGGCTCCGTTGAACGCGTCGCAGACGGGCGGTGAGCGCGCGAAGCTGGTCCACACCAGCCAGATTCACGGAGCGGTCTACGACCTCCCGTGGCAGTTCGAGTCGTGCGTGAAGACGGCGGCGGTGGTGGGCATGACGAAGAAGCCGGGCATCTTGCTGAAGCGCTGAAATCGTCAACGAATCGTCAACCTGTTGACGCGCGGTAGACGATTCTTTCGCTCGGAAAAGTCGAAAACTGGCGAGGCCGCTGCAGGCCTGTAGCGTTTCGCGCGAAATGACCGCCGCGCGCAGCGTCAGCGAAATCGTCAACCGGTTCATCGAGCGCGGGGCCGCGTTCAGCAGTCGCGACATCGCGGAAGAAGCGCGCGTGTCGCGGCAGGCGGTGCACAAGCATCTCGCGCCGTTCGTCGATGCGGGCCGGCTCAGCGTCACCGGCAAGGCACGCGCGGTGCGCTACGCGAAGGTGGTGCCGCTGCGGCAACGCGTGGAGGTGGCGAGTGCGGGTTCGCTCTTCCGGCTCTCGGCGCGATTGCTGTTGTTGGACGTCAAGGCGGGCGAAGTGACGCTCGATTTCACGGGCGTCATCGAGCTTGGCGAGGAGTTCCTCGATGAGGTCTTCGTGCAGTGGGCGCCGAAGCACCCGTGGGTTCAGCTGAAGGTCGAGCGCTTGCCGGCGAAGTTGGCTCCGGGGTTTTTCGCGTTCGCGCGGAAAGTCGCGAAGCAGCGTTCGCTCGTCGCGGTTTGAGATTTGTCGACTTTGTCTACGAGCGTCGTGAAGTGCGTTGGAGGTCGAGAGGCCTGTTTGAGGAGCGCAGTGCGTTCGCTTGTTGAGCACGCCCCTCTCTTGCTGAATTCGGCCCTCACCTCGGGACGTCTCAGTCGCGCCAGGTCACGCGATACGTCGTCAGAAACTGCGCGTCGTCGCGCTTGATCACCTCAGCGACCGACTCCTTCGCCTTCAGTTGTTTCAAGAACGAATCGATGATCCCGAGCCGGTAGTGCTCCATCAGCCGCCATTCCGGTTTCACGAAGCGCAGGAACTCCGGCAGCACGCGGGTGACGAGGTGCACCTCGGTGTCGTCGACCACGACTCCGTCCGCGTCCATGTAATTGCCGGTGTTGCGGATGTTGCGGCCCGCACGCTGGAGCGAACGCCGCACCCCAATCACGCGCGCCATCGCGAACGTCGCGATGCCGATGGCGGTGTGCGCGTACGCTTCGGTGATCTGCTGACCGAAACTGCGCAGGCGCTGCGGGCGCGAGGCCTCGTCGCCGGGCACCAGCGCTTCGGACAACATCAAGAACACCGGCAGAAACGTGTCGACCGGGTACGCCACCATCGTCGCGTCGAGGTCGATGCCGAGCGCCTTCGACTTCGCGCGCAGCTCCGGGGTGATGCGGTCGCCACACGCGCGCACCGCGCCTTCAATCGCGGGCGAGAAGACCACCGGTTCCCCCGAGCCGGTGACGGCCATCAGTGGCCTCCGATGGCGAACCGGAGCACGTAGCGCTCGTTGTCGCGCAGCTCCTGCGAATCGGTGGAGGTGTCGTCTTTGCCCTTGAAGCCGACGATCTGCGCCTGAAGACCGAGAGACACCCAGAAGTGTTCGAAGTTCAGCGAGAGCGTCGGGCCGACGTACACCGCCGAGCCGACGAACTTCGCGTTGTCCCAGCTCGTCTTGCTGCGGCCCTCGACGCCGAGCGACGCGAATGACGAGAACGCGTACCGCGCGCCGATGTTGCCCTCGAGCCGCGTGTTGGCACCCGTGAGCCCGTCCCACAGGGCGGCGCGCGAGCCGGCGATGTTGAAAGAGAAGAGCACGCTCCCCACGTTCACGTCGGCGATGAGGCGCGCTTCGGCTTCGAAGGTGCGCGTGCCGAGCGAGATGCGGCCCAGACCCGCGAACGAGAAGACGTCGCTGCGAAACGCCGCCCACCGCCAGAGTGAAGAGAGCTTCGGGCTGATGTTCTCTTCAGCGGTGGTGTGCACGATGTCGGCGTCGATGGAGAGCTGCGATTCGACGTGGTCGGTGAAGCCGTGCACCCAGGCGAAGCGGAGGTCGGTCTCGCCGAAGTCGGTGGTGCGTTCGATGCGCGGGGTGATCCAGGCTTCGGCGCCGTCTTTGCCGCCTTGAAGCGTGCGGGTGTTCCACGTGAAGGGGAAGTCACGGGGAGCCGCGAGAGCCGGCAGCGCAACCAGAGTCAGGAGCAGCGAACGAAGCACGCGGGCCGACTGCTTAGCGCCTCGTTCGCTGCCGGGGAGGGGAAATCGATTCAGCGCTGCCCGCTCATCAGGTTGACGTAGTCACGCTGGTAGATGCCGTTGTTGAACTTCGACGACAGCCCCAGCGCGTGCATCGGGTTCACCACGCGCGGCGCGCAGAACTTCGCGACGTCGAAGCGGTAGATTTCGTTCGCGAAGAGGTCGAACAACAGCCCCATCTGCGCGGCGGTCAGGCTCTGGTTGTCGAGCATCGACTTGACCATGTCGAAGCGCAGAATCTCGTTGGGCTGATTGCGGAGCGCGCCGAACACACCCGACCAGGTGCCCGCGTCCATCGCCCAGCGGCCGTTGCGCTGCATGGTGCAGCCGGGGTCCTGCGGGCCGGTGCCGCAGTCACGCGCCTGCATCGGCGGCTGCTGCGGGTACTGACCGGGGCCCGGAGGCGGGTACCGGCCGGGACCACCGGGCGGCGGAGGCGGCGGCACGAGCTGCTTCGACTGCACGGTGAAGGGCACGTCACGCGTGGTGATTTCGCGGCCGCGCGCGTCGAAGACCGACACCTGCGCGATGAAGCGGCCCTGCGCGAAGTCTTCGTCGGCCAGCGCGGAGTAGTGGATGTAGTGCGTGAAGGCGTTGTTCCAGACGAACGGGTCTGACGGCGCGCTCCATTGCTGCGTGGGCACCCACTCGCTCCAGTTGCCGCCGAGGCTGCGCCAGCGGGCCGCGAAGTAGAACGTCTGCCCGCGCATGTTGTTGAGCGTCAGGCGCGGCACGGTGATGCGCGCGGCGAGCTCGCCTTCGAAGGGCACCGCCTGCTGCACGCGCGGCAGGTCGATGACGCCGAAGCGCATGCGGCGGTCGTCGTCGTCACGCGGCGGGCCGGGCGGGCGCTGCGAATTCTGGTTCCACGCGGCGGCGCGGGCGGCCTCGAGCGAATCGTTGGCGCGCGAGAGGTTCAGCAGCACGTCGTCGCTGCACCGGGCGAAGGCCGCGCTCGAGCTCAACTGGCCCAGTTGCTGCTCGAGGCGCTGAATGTCCCACGCGTCGAAGTCATCGCGCGCGTCATTCACCTCGCGGCCCAGCTGCTCGAAGCGCGGTGCGAGCGGCCCACACGGCGGAGGTGAGCGGCGCACCGACCTCTCGGCGGACTGGAGCGATTTCATCGCGCTCTTGAGGAGTTTGTTGGGGCCGGCGGCCTGAGCGGTCAGCGACAAACCAACGAGAGCGAGAAGCAGCGGGCGCATGGAGGGTCTCCGAGTAAGAAGGGGTACACGCACGACGGGGCGTCGTCCGTCTCCATTCACATCAGATAGGGAAAGCTGCCCCGTGTCCTGGCCGATTTTCTTCACCGTCGTCGAAGTGCTGTGGATCGCGGTGCTCGTGCCGTGGATCGTGCTCGAGAAGCGCAGCCCGACCGCGACGCTGGCGTGGATCTTCAGCCTGATGTCGCTGCCGGTGGTCGGAGCGCTCGTCTACCTCTTCGTCGGCCCGCGCCGGCTGGAGCGGAAGAAGAGCCGGCTGCTCAGCGCCCGCGCGACGGCCAAGGGCCGCGACGTCGGCCGCACCATCGAAGACTGCGAGTGGCTGCCCGAGGTCGACCCCGCGTCGGTGGCGTTGATGATGGTGGCCGCGAAGCTCGACGGCATGTTGCCGATGCGCGCCGACAGCGCCCGCGTGTTGAACGGAGGCGACGAGACCTACGACGCCATCATCGCGGCCATCGACGCGGCCACGCACCACGTGCACTGCGAGTACTACATCTTCCGCGACGACGTTTCGGGCCGCCGCGTGCTCGAGGCGTTGAAGGCGAAGGCGAAGCAGGGCGTCGAGGTGCGGTTGCTGGTCGATGCCGTCGGCGCGTCGATTTCAGAAGACGTGGAAGAAGAGCTCGAAGTCGCGCGCGTGAAGCTCGTCTATTTCAACCCGGCGTTCTCGGGCCGCATCGGCCAGCGCATGTTCAACTTTCGTACGCACCGCAAGCTGGTCATCGTCGACGGCGTCGTCGGGTTCACCGGCGGCATCAACGTCACCGACGACCATTCAGAGAAGGTGCGCGGCAAGGACGCGTGGCGCGACACGCACATCGAAGTGCGCGGCGAGGTCGTGCAGGGCCTGCAGCGCACGTTCTTCGAGAACTGGTTCTTCGCGTCGGGTGAAGAGAAGAGCGGCAAGCAGCTCGACGCGTATTTCCCCGTGCCCGCCGGCCTCGGCCCGCATGTGGTGCAGGTGATTTCGTCAGGCCCCGACGATGACCGCCGCGGCATCGAGGCGTTCTACACGGCGGCGATTTCGACGGCGAAGCGGCGCGTGTGGCTGACGACTCCGTACTTCGTGCCGAATGAGCCGCTGCTGCAGGCCATCGTGCTCGCGGCGCTGCGGGGCGTCGACGTGCGCATCCTGCTGCCGAGGTACACCGATTCGAAGATGGTCGACCTCGCGGGCTCGTCATTTCACGACGTGCTGTTGCGCGTGGGCGTGCGCATCTACGTGTACCAGCCGTCGATGTTGCACGCGAAGACCGCGGTCATCGACGACGTGGGCATCGTCGGGAGCGCCAACCTCGACGACCGCAGCCTGCGCCTGAATTTCGAGACCATCACCGCGAGCTACGGCGGGCCGGTGGTGCAGCAGTTGGTGCAGTTGTTCGAGAAGGACCACGAGGTCTCGAAGTTGAAGATCCGCCTCGAGGAGAAGAAGCCGTTCTCGCACCGGTTGATGTCGTCGCTCGCGCGATTGCTTGCGCCGCAGTTGTGACCCTCAGCCATCTCGACGCGCTGGGGTGCTGTCGCCGCGTGACTGCTTCGGTCTCGGCCTGCGCGACGTCACGCGTGCGCTTCCACACGGTGAGAAAGTGATGCACCACATCGCGCGCGACGACATCAGCCGTCGTCACGTCGATGAACGCCAACACGTCGTGAGCGCCCTGGAGCCGTCGCGGGCCGGCGCTGTAGAGATATGGCGGCCCAGCGGGGCGGTGGTGCGGCACCGTGAGGCGCCCGTTTCGCAGCGCTCGATTCAACGCGCGGTGACCGTCACTCGTCTGCAGCAGCGCACGGAGCAACCGTGCGAGCTCTCCCTTGTTCATCCACGGGCTTTTCGGCGCACGCCACGGTTCGCGCAGAAACTTCGGCGCGCTGATCAGCTGGTTTTGTTCGAGGTGCGTGATGGCGTGCTGGCCGATGAGCCCGGCGGGGAGGACGCTACGCAGCGCACCGAGTCGCGACGGGAGCGGGAGCTGCGAGGTGCGCTTCTGCGCCCACCGTTGAAAGTGGTTCAACTTGTCGGCGCCGCGCCGGCGATTCACGAACGTCCGAATCTCCTTCGCGTTGGCTTCACCCCAGGCGACGCCGTCGTCCCACAGCTCCGGGTCATCGAGGAGCGAGGTGAGCGACTGCTGTACCTCGCGGCGTACACTGCGGTGAATCAACGCGCGGTCGTTCGCCGTGTGTCGACTCTTCGACGGAAGAATCGAGCGCGCCATCTGCCTGATTTTCTCGTCGCCGAAGTACATGCGACGCCTGACGAAACGACCGGGCTTCGGCTGACGGATTCAGCGGCAGACCTGGAGCGTGAAGTCGACGCAGGTGCCCTGGTCGCAGAACGCGCTGCCGGCGCACGCGTCGACACACGCTTCTCCCGGGCCGGGTCGCGGCACGCAGGTACCGTTCACGCACATCAGCTCAGAGCGGCACGGTGCATCGAAGTCGCAGACCTTGCCGATCTCTCTCCCGGCGGAGCACGCGCCATCGAGACACAAGGTGGTCCAACACTGATCAGCCGCGACGCACGTCGCCCCGAGTTTTCGCAGCGCTTCACACCGGTTGTTGATGCACGAGAGGCCTCCGAGACAACCGGCGGCGCCGCACGCTGCGCCGAGGTCAGCCTTCGCCGCGCACACGCCATCGACGCAGCTCGCGACATGAACGCAGGGCGTGTCGCTGCACGATTCACCGACTGCAGCAGAGGCCTGACACACCCCGCTGACGGCGCCGGAGGTTCCGCACCACGCGTCGAGTTTGCAGCCCACGCCATCGTTCACCGGGCTGCTGCACGCTTCTCCTGGGCCAGGGAGCGGTGGCGTCGTCGTGGGAACGCGCTGGCACGTGCCGCAGCCGTCGGTGGTGTGCGCGCACGTGAGCCCGGAAGCACAGGTTCCGCAGGCCTCACCTTCTTTGCTCGTGCCAACAACGACGCTCTGACAGCTCGCTGGTCTGAGCGGTCCTCCGAGGGTGGCTCGACAGATCGCTTCTGTGGAGAGGTCGTCGAGGCAGGTCTGCGCCGCAAGCGCGTCGTACGTGAGTGTTCCCGCATCGAGGCCGGCTCGCGCGTACGAGAGGCAGTCGGTGAGCAACTCCGCGGATGTGCAATCGACTGAGCCGCTGAAGGCTCCGCAGTTCTTCTGCTCTTCGCAGAGCGCGACGGCGAATTCGTCGCAGTATTTTTCGATGGGCACGCCGCCGCCCGCACACCCGACCAACATCACGCCAACAAGACCCCAGCACCGCGACATGTTCGACCTCCACAGCGAGTTGGCGTCGCGACTGAGCAAACGGCGCACCACCTTCAAATTCGAGCATCTGGGCAGCCTTGCGAGCGTGTTCAGACCGGCGCGCGGTCAAAGCGGCGAACCGCGCGGTGCACGAACGACAGATTGTCGCTGCGCAGAAGGGCGCCTACTTCAGACATGCGATGATCCGTGTTGCAGGCATAAAGACCCGATGGTACGCGCCGCGCCCGTCATGAGCGCTTCTGTCTCCAACACCGGTCGCATCACGCAGATCCTTGGTCCCGTCATCGACGTCGAGTTTCCGCCGGGAGGCCTCCCGGAGGTCTACACCGCGCTGACGCTGACCAACCCCGCCATCTCGAACCAGCCCGACAACCTCACGGTTGAAGTGGCCGCGCACCTCGGTGAGAACACCGTGCGCTGCATCGCGATGGACACCACCGACGGCCTCGCGCGCGGTGCGACGGCGAAGAACACGGGCGCGCCCATCTCGGTGCCGGTCGGCCCGGGCACGCTCGGCCGCATTCTGAACGTCACCGGCCAGCCGGTCGACGAGCTCGGCCCCATCGCGGCCAAGAAGATGTACCCGATTCACCGCGCGGTGCCGTCGTTCACCGACCAGTCGAAGAAGATTGAAGCCTTCGAGACGGGCATCAAGGTCATCGACCTCCTCTGCCCGTTCACCCGCGGCGGCAAGATCGGTCTGTTCGGCGGCGCCGGCGTCGGCAAGACGGTTCTCCTGCAGGAGCTCATCCGCAACGCGGCCATCGAAAAGGGCGGTTTCTCGGTGTTCGCCGGCGTCGGCGAGCGCACCCGCGAAGGCAACGACCTCTGGAACGAGTTCCAGGAAGCCGACGTGATCGCCTGCGAGAAGGAAGCTGACGGCAAGCACATCAAGAAGGACGCCAACGGCCGCATCACGCTGGTGCCCGGCAAGTCGCAGTGCGTGCTGGTGTTCGGCCAGATGAACGAGCCGCCCGGCGCCCGCGCCCGCGTCGCGCTCTCGGGTCTGTCGATCGCCGAGTACTTCCGTGACGAAGAGAACCGCGACGTTCTGTTGTTCGTCGACAACGTGTTCCGCTTCACGCAGGCCGGTTCTGAAGTGTCGGCGCTCCTCGGCCGCATTCCTTCGGCCGTCGGTTACCAGCCCACGCTGTCGACCGAAATGGGCGCGCTCCAGGAGCGCATCACCTCGACCACCAAGGGCTCCATCACGTCGGTGCAGGCCATCTACGTGCCCGCCGACGACTTGACCGACCCGGCGCCCGCGACGACCTTCGCGCACCTGGACGGCACCATCGTTCTCTCCCGCGCGCTGACCGAAATCGGCATCTACCCGGCCGTCGACCCGCTCGACTCCACGTCGCGCATTCTCGACCCGTTGGTCGTCGGTGATGAGCACTACGGCGTCGCCCGCCGCGTGCAGTCGACCCTGCAGCGCTACAAGGAACTTCAGGACATCATCGCGATTCTCGGCATGGACGAGCTCTCGGAAGACGACAAGCTGGTCGTCGCCCGCGCCCGCAAGATCCAGCGCTTCCTCTCGCAGCCGTTCAACGTCGCGAAGATCTTCACCGGCGCTGACGGCAAGGTCGTTTCGATTCCCGACACGGTCCGCGGCTTCAAGGAAATCGTCGAAGGCAAGCACGACGACCTCCCGGAGCAGGCGTTCTACATGGTCGGCGACATCAACGAGGCCATCGAGAAGGCGAAGAAGCTGGCTCAGGGGTAAGCGATGGCGAAGCTGAACGTCGAAATCGTCACTCCGGAGCGCCGCCTGGCGTCGCTCCAGGCCGACGAGGTGATTGCGCCCGGTGCTGACGGCCTGTTCGGCGTGCGCCCGGGTCACACGCCGTACCTCTCGGTGCTGCAGCCCGGCCCGTTGTCGGTGCGCGATGGCAGCGCGACCACCACCTACTTCGTGGGTGGCGGTTTCGTGGAAGCCGGCCCGCAGGCC
>JBEHYH010000034.1:0-22148 GCA_048498275.1 Myxococcota bacterium
GCCGGTGGTCGTGCCCGAGCCGCCGCCGTTGTTGCCGCCGAAACAGATGCCCGAGTTGCAGGTCTCACCGAAGCTGCACTTGCTGCAGGTGGCGCCACCGATGCCGCACGCGTTCACGTTCGACGGTTGGCACTGACCTGAGGAGTCACAGCAACCGGTGGGGCACGTCGTGGCGCTGCACGTGTTGGCCGGCCCGCACGCGGGCGCGAAGGAGATGATCAAGCCCGCGATGAAGCCGGCGAAGAGATGCTTGGTGTTGTTCATTACGTACCGGGTGTGAGGGGAGCGGCCAGAAGCCGCAGGCTCGTAGCCTAAACACCTACCTCGTGCAAAACGGCCAGGTTCAGCATCGCCCGGCGCGTGTTCCAGCGGGTGCAATCTCGCCCCGATCCACCCCAACTTGCTGCGCGTGCTGGCGGGCCCCGCAGGTACAGTCTGCCGCGTGAGTGCAAGCGCGGTTGAAGCAAGAGGGTTGCTCAAGCGATTCGGAGCCTTCACCGCCGTCAACGGTCTCGACATGACGATTCCGCGCGGGGCGTTCTACGCGTTCCTCGGGCCCAACGGCGCCGGCAAGTCGACCACCATCTCGATGCTGACCGGCATCTACGCGGCTGATGCCGGCGCGCTTTCGATTCTCGGCGTCGATGCGTTGCGACAGCCGTTGGAAGTGAAGAAGCGCCTCGGCGTGGTGCCCGAGGAGCTGTCGTTGTTCGAGCGGCTCACCGGCCGGCAGTACCTGGTGTTCTCGGCGCGCATGCACGGGCTCCCGGGTGATGAAGCGTCGGCGCGCAGTGAAGAGTTGCTCACGCTCACGGAGCTGTCGGCGAAGGGCGACGTGCTGGTCGCCGAGTATTCGAAGGGCATGCGCCGCCGGCTGGCGATCGCCGCAGCGCTGATCCACGCGCCTGAGCTGGTGCTGCTCGATGAGCCGTTCGAAGGCATCGACGTGTTGGCGGCGGGGGTGATTCGCGAACTGCTGTCGGAGCTCTCGCGCCGCGGAGTCACGTTGCTGCTCACCACGCACGTGCTGGAGATCGCCGAACGACTCGCGACTCACGCGGGCATCATTCGCGGCGGCAAGCTCATCGATGAGGGTGACGTCGCCTCGCTCAAAGCGCGCAACGGCGTCGATTCGCTCGAGAAGGTGTTCGAGAAGTTGATCGGCGTGCCCGCGGCGCGCGACGCGAAGTTGAGCTTCTACGCACGATGAAGACGCCGGGGTTCATCACGCACCTGTGGCTGTTGTGGGGCCTTCGCCTGCGCATCGGGCTCAACAGCGGCTCACCGTCGCGCTGGTGGCTCTCGGTCATCGGCTTTCTCTTTTCGAGCGCGCCGGCGGTGGTGCTGGGCGTCACCTTCTTCGGGTTGATCCGCCTGTCGACCACGCTGGAGCTCGACGACTGGCCCGATTTCCTGCTGCGGCTGCTCTGCTTCGTGACCTCCTGCGTGTGGGTCACCTGGCCGGTGTTGTCGGCGGGCGTCGACGATCACTCCGAGCTCTCGCGCTACGCGGCGTACCCCATCTCGTCGATCCGGTTGATGTTCGCCTCGACGCTGGCGTCGCTCGCCGAGCCGCGCGCGCTGGTCTTCTACGGCCCGCTGGTCGGAGGCACGCTCGGGTACCTCTCGGTCTACGAGGTCTCGAACCCGCTGCTGCTGCTCGTGGGCTTCATCGTCTACGTGCTCTTCAACGCGGCGCTCTCGCGCGTGGGCCTCAACCTGGTGCTCAACGTGTTGCGCCAGCCGCGCAGCGCCGAATTGATGGGCGGCGGCTTCTTCATTTTTCTCTTCGTGGCGTCGTTCATCCCGCCGGTCGACACGAGCTGGCTGTTCAAGCTCGGCGAAGCAGGCGTCTCCGCGGTGCCCGACACCATCGTCGAAGACGCGACGCGCGCGCTCGGCCGTTTTCCCACCGGCTTCTTCGCGCACGCGCTCACGCAGGCGTCGATGGGCCGGGGCACCGCGGTGCTCGCCGACGTGCTCGCGCTGCTGGAGCTCACCATCATCGCCATGACCATCGCGTGGGGGCTGCTCATCGACTTTCACCGGCAGTCGGGCCGCGCGGGGCCGGGCGGCAGCGTGCAGCGCGCGCGCAACCCGTTCGTGAACACGAAGACGTTGTTCAGCACCTTCGTGGCGCGTGAAGCGTTGGATTTGTTTCACAACGCGCGCGCCCGGTTGCTCGTGTCGGTGCCGTTCGTGTTGGGCATTCTCTTCAAGCTGCTCTCGGGGAGAGATCTCTTCGTCTACTTCCTCGGAGCGACATCCGATGCGTGGCTGCTCAGCGGCTTGAGCGTCTATGGCGCCATCGTGCTCGGCTCGACGTTCTCGCAGAACGCGTTCGCGTACGACGGCCACGGCTTCGCGTCGTTCGCGGCGGCGCCCATCGGCCTCGGTGACGTGCTCAAGGCGAAGAATCTGGTGCACGCGTGTGCGGGTGGCGCGTTGGGTGCGCTCTCGTCGATCTTCTACGTCGTGTATTTCGGGCACGGCTCGCCGCTCGATTTCGCGCTCGCGATCTCGTCGGTGGCCACGCTGATCCCTGTCGTGCTCACGGTGGGCAATGGGCTGTCACTGTTCTTCCCCGTGAAGTTCCACGCGAACCTGAAGCGGCGCGACAAGCTGCCGTTCATCGCGTCGATGATCGGCGTCGGAGCGGCAGGCGTCGGTACCTGGCCACTCGCCTTCGTACTGCGACAAGCGGGGAAGAGCGGCCCCACCCTGTCCTCGCTGCTGACGGTGCTCGGTTGCGCAGTGATCGCGTGGCTCGTCTACGCACTGACGTTGCCTCGGTGGATTCAGCTCCTCGAGAAACGCCGTGAGTTCGTCTTGCGTGCCGTCACCCGGGAGTAGCTGGCGTCGTTCTTGATCGAGCGCCACGATTCCGCGACAAAGCGCCCCATGTTCCGGCTGCGCGTCTTCGTCATGTGCTCGGTTTCACTCCTGGCGTGCACCCCCTCGCCGACCGAAACGGGCCCGAGCTGCACGCCTGCAAACTGTGGCGGGTGCTGCAACGGTACCCGCTGCGAAACCGGCATCGCGAACACCGCGTGTGGCTCGGCGGGCGCGGCGTGTTCGAGCTGCGCGAGCAACCTCGTCTGCAAGGTCGGCCATTGTGCCGTGCCCGAAGTCGAGCAGTCGCAAGACTCGGGGGTCCCTCCCAAGCGCGTGTTCGTCACCCGCACCGCTTATTCCGGCGACTTGAAGTCTGCCGGAGCCGCGGCCGATGGGCTCGCAGGTGCCGACGCGTTGTGCGGCATCGCTGCGCAGAGCATGTCGCTCGGCGGCACGTGGCGCGCGTGGCTCTCGACGACCACCGTGAAAGCGCAAGACCGCATCGTCGGCGACGGGCCGTGGGTCGATCTGCACGGCGACATCGTGTTCAACAACAAGGCGAACTTCTTCACGGGTCCGCTCCGGGCCATCGCGTTCGACGAACGAGGTGACAGCACGGTGATCGAGTTCACGAGCGGCGACACGCAGGGCGTCGCGGTCTGGTCGGGCACCACCAGCGCCCTCGCGGTGACGCGCGCTCCGCTTGGCGCGATGGAGATGCTCACCTGTCTCGACTGGACCGAGAACGATGGCGCACAACGAGGCGGCTTTGGCACGTCTGACAATTCGAACAATGGGTGGACCGAGTTCAGAGCGGGCGTCGTGCCGGTCGGTGCGGCCAGTGCGGCAGACGGAGCGGTGCAGTGCAACAGCGAAGGCCACCTGATCTGCTTCGAGCAGTGAGTCTGCAATCAAAGCGGCCGTGCTTCGTGTGAAAGAGCGATGAGCCTGATTCTCAATGTGCTGTGGATTGTCTTCGGCGGCGGTTTTCTGCTGGCCATCGAGTACATGCTCGCGGGCTTGCTCTGCTGCCTCACGATCGTGGGCATCCCCTTCGGGTTGCAGTGCTTCAAGCTCGCCGGCGTCGCGCTGATGCCGTTCGGCAAAGACATCGACGACTCGCAAGGCACCGGCCCCGGTGGCTTCCTGTTCAACGTGCTGTGGTTCGTCTTCGCCGGCGTGTGGATCTTCCTCACGCACGTCGTCGCCGCGGTCGGGCTCGCCGTGACCATCATCGGCATTCCCTTCGCGCTGCAGCACCTCAAGTTCGCGCTGGTCGCGCTCAAGCCTTTCGGCGTGCGCGTGCACGAGCGGCCGTAACCTTCGGCTTCGCTTTCTTCGGTGCCTTCTTCTTCTTCGGAGGTTCGCGCATCGCCTCGCGGTGCGCTTCTTCGAGCCACGGAATCAGCGCTTCAGGGTGGTCGGCCCACTCTTCGGGCATCGAGACCCACTTGCCCATCGTCTTGCCCGTGTTCATCGGGTCGAAGATGCCGCTGCCTTTGATGGCCACTGCCGCGACGAAGCGCTCCTCGTTGGGGTAACGGAACAGAATCCGCCCGTCCCAGATGAGCGCGTAGATGGTGCCGTTCGCCCAGAAGCCGGTGCTGCCGAACATGCGGCCTTCGGTGACTTCGGGCAGCTCCGCCGACAGCTCCGCGACGAGCTGTTTCAGATGTTCATCGAGCGAGCTCATTGCGCCGAGACGCCGTCGACCCGCCACGCGTTGAGCAGCTTCACGCGAACTTCCGGCGGCTCCCACGTGAACTGCCAGCGGCTGCGCCACGACGTCGTGCCCAGCATCTTGTCGTCGGAGTCAGGCAGCTTGCGCGCGATCTTCCGGCTGAAGTGCATCACCGATTCGTCGAACTTCGGGTCGCCCGACTTCTCGACGATGGCCACGTCCTCGAGGTCTCCGTTGGGGTCGGTCGTCATCTCGAGCACGGTGCGCAGGCGCACGCGTGAGATCTGCTGCTTCACCGCTTCGCCCATCGCCATCATCTGCATGCTCGATTCGCGGAAGCGCTGGTCTTCGATGTTCGGCCCGCCTCCGACGCCCTGCATGATGCTGCGGCCCATCGGTGAATCAGCGACCTTCGCGGCGGCCTCCGCCGACGGGCGGCCGGTGGTGAACGCGGTCGAGAGCACTTCCTTCGCGATGTCGCCCGCGGTCATCGGCGTCATGTCGATGTTGGCCTTGGGGAGCGCGCCGCGCATCGCCTTCTCGTAGAACTTGAAGTGACCGGGCACGTTGCCGACGGCGATCGCGTTCGCGCCGATCTGTTCCTTGATCGAGTTGTTCAACTGCCGCGCGAGCTTGTCGCCGGTGTACGCGTTGAGCGATTCTTGATCAGGCAGCTCGTCGGGGCTGTTGCGCGTCGTCGTGCCGCGCGACTCGTCGTACGCGCCACCGGTGCCGAGCGACTTCGCGAAGTTGTCGCTGGGCAGCAGGTTCGGCCGCTGCACGATCGCCGGCCCATCGCCGCCGGGGTACGTCGTGATGACCGCGCCCTCGCTCCCGTTGCCTGACGGCGCGTCGGAGGTGATCGCTTCAGCCGTCGCCTTCGACTGCTGTGGCTGCTGCTTCTTCTGCTGCTTGATCTCCGGCTTCACCTCCGGCGCGGTGGCCTGCGGTTCGCTCTTCGGCTCGTCCTTCGAAGGCTCCGCGTCGATCCACGTCATCGGCTGATTGGTGCGAACCGGCGCGGGCGTTTCACGCGTGGAGAACCAGTACAGCAACACGACGTGCAAGAGCACCGAGAGCGCGAGCAGCGCCACGACTCTGCCGGTGTCTTTGCGCTCCTCTCGCACGCCGTTGCACATAACACCTCAGTTGCCGCGGGTGGAAAAGTCGCCTCGACCCCCACTCAGCCGGGGAGAGGGGCCCCGCCGACTTCACGGCGCGAGCGGCTTTTTCTTCAGCATTTCCGCGACGGTAGAGAGCAGCTCTCTCGAGAGCGCTTCATCGTTCACCATGCGCGACAGGCTGACCGCGCCGGCCATCGCGCTGAAGGCGAAGATCGCACGCGCGCGGGCCTCCTGGTCGTCACCAAACAGCCCGCCGAGCAGCGACAGCCCGTGCTCGAAACGTCCGGTCGCCGCTTCGCGAATCGGTTTTGCGCTCCTCGCGATGTTCGCCGCGCTCTCGGCGGACATGCAGCCCCTGCCCGGGTGATCGCGATGCTGCTCGCTCAGGTAGCGCGCGATGAGCTCGCGGTAGATCTTCGTATCGGGCACGCCGGCTCGCCGCGACGATTCGATCTCGTCCTTCCACACGCTCTCGATGCTCTGGAGCGCCTCGGCCACCAGCGCGTCGCGTGACTCGAAGTGTTTGTAGAAACCGCCGACGGTCAGGCCGGCCCCGTCCATCAACTCCGCCACGCCGATGCCGTCGAGGCCCCGTTCACGGAGCTTCTTCGCCGCCATCTTCACGATCTTCGCGTGGGTCTCGGTCTTCGCTGCCTGGGAGTGCCCCATGTCGTTCTCCTTGCGAACTGTGGATTACGTTCATTATCCAGAAGGATTATCAACGTAACCCTCAACGGGAGGCATATATGCGGCTGTCAGGAAAAGCAGTGGTCATCACCGGCGGTTCGAGTGGCATCGGTCTCGCGGCGGCGAAGTTGCTCGCGGCGGCGGGAGCGAAGGTCGGCATCACCGGGCGCGACGAGAAGAAGCTCGCGGAGGCGGCGAAGGACATCGGCAAGGGCACGGTGGCGCTGGTCGCCGACACCACCGACTACGAAGGTACGCGCAAGGCGTTCGCCGAATTCGCGGCGAAGCTCGGGCCCATCGATGGTGTGTTCATCAACGCGGGCATCGCCGGAGTGACGCCGCTCAAGGACTCACCGGTCGCGCTCTTCGAAGACATCGTGCGCACCAACTTCACGGGCGCGTTCTTCACCGCGCAGGCCGCGTTGCCGCACCTGCGCGATGGCGCCTCGCTGGTGTTCAACGGCTCGGTGCACACCGTAATGGGCGCTCCGGGCTACTCGGCGTACGCGGGGTCGAAGGGCGCCGTGCGCGCGATGGTCCGCAACCTCGCCTCCGAGCTCGCGCCGCGCGGTATCCGCGTGAATCAGGTGACGCCGGGTGCCACGCGCACGCCGATCTGGGGCGGCCGTCAGGAGATCGAAGGCATCATCGCGGCGGTCACTCCGTTGGGGCGCATGGCCGACGCCGACGAGGTCGCGAACGCCGCGCTGTTCCTCATCGCCGACGAGTCGAAGCACATCACCGCCACGGAGATCGTGATCGACGGCGGCGCGATCAACGCGCCGAGCGGTGCGCCCGCCTTCCGTCGTTGATCAGTTCGCCGCCGGAGTTCTTCGCGAGACGTACCAACCGAAGGCTCCGGCGGTGAAGAACATGATCAGCGAGTAGACGGCGGCGGGGAACGCCATGGTGCCGTTGTTGAGCAACTGCGGCGAGGTGGCGATGGCGATGGCCAGCGTGCCGTTGTGGATGCCGATCTCCAGACCGATGGCCGTCGCCTGACGCGGCTCCACGCGGAAGAGGCGCGGCACGAAATAGCCGACGCTCATGCTCACCAGGTTGAACGAGAGCGCCGCGAGCCCGACTGCGCGGAAATACGTCTCCACGTTCGCACGCTCACGCACCAGCGACGCGATGATCAAGATCAGCAGAAACACCGCGCTGATGATTCGCACCGGTTTGTCGAGCGTGTTCGCGAACGTCGGCTGCTTCGCGCGAATGATCATTCCGATGCCGACGGGGATCAGCACCACCGCGATCACCGAGATGACCTTGGTGAACTGCAGCGGCAGCGTCTGATCAGACGCCATGAAGTGCTCGAGCGAGAGGTTGACGATCAACGGCAGCGTCACCATCGAGAGCACCGAGTTGATCGCGGTGAGCGTGATGTTGAGCGCGACGTCACCTTTCGCGAGGTGCGAGAAGAGGTTCGCGGTCGCGCCTCCGGGTGACGCCGAGAGCAGCATCAGCCCGACGGCGAGCATCGGCGACAACGCGAACGCTTTCGCCAGCGAGAAACACGCGACCGGCAGAATCAGCATCTGACACGCCAGCCCGATGCCGACGGCCTTCGGGTATTTCACGACGCGCTTGAAATCGTCGACGGTGAGCGAGAGCCCCAGCCCCAGCATGATGATGCCGAGCGCGACGGGGAGCCCGACGGTGGTCACGGCATTCTGTTCCATGGACCCATGGCTTTAGCGCATCGCTCCGATGAGAGAGCCCGCTAAGGTGCGCGCTTCTTTGAGGAGGCAACGCGATGCGTCGCTACGAATTCGTGGAGGGGTCGTCGAGCAAGTTCTGGGAGATCGAGCTCGAAGGAGAGTCGTTCACCACGCGGTGGGGCCGCATCGGCACCGACGGTCAGGAGAAGACGCAGGACTTCGACTCCGAAGCCGAGGCGCGCAAAGCGCACGACAAGGTGATCGCCGAGAAAGAAAAAAAGGGCTACCGGCTGGTGTCTGCCGACGAGCCCGACGCGCGCCCGTTGACCGCGAAGTTCCCGGTGAATGTGGAACTCGAGGCACGGCTGGTGGCTGCTCCGGGTGACATGGCAACCTGGCATGTCCTTGCCGATTGGCTCATCGAACAAGGCGAGAGCTGGGGTTCGGTGATCAACGCCGCCGTCAGTGGTAAGCCCGATCTCTCGAAGCAGGGCGCCGCGCAGGAGGCCCTGGCCGCCGACAACGCCGAATTCACGTGGGTGAACGGCGTCATCGACACCTTCAGTTTCACGCCTGAAGACTTCGAGCTCGACCCGCCGATGGAGGTCTCCCTCTCGAAGGTGCTCAAGCACCCCGCAGGCCACTTCGTTCGCAGCCTCACGCTGGGCCTGCCGCCAAGCGAAGACACCGAATGGAACATGGACGCGTTGATCGAAACCCTCGTCTCGTGCGGGCCGCTGCCATTTCTGCGCGTGCTCGACATGAGCCCCGACGCCGATCACATGGACCAACCTTCGTGGCGGCGCGTGGGTGACCTCAGCAAGCTGTGGCCGGTAGTACCGCAGCTCCGCGAATTGTATCTGCAGGGCGCGCAGGGCAGCGACAGCGGCACGCCGATCAAGTTCGGCCGCATCGACGCGCCGAACCTCGAGAAGGTGGTCTTCAAGTCGGGAGGCCTCGACGAAGACGCGCCGGTTTCGCTCGGGAAGGCGAAGCTGCCGAAGTTGAAGCATCTCGAATTGTGGTTCGGCTCCGACGACTACGGCTGCAACTGCACGATGGCATCGCTCGAGGGCATTCTCGACGGCAAGAATCTCCCGGCGCTCGAGACGCTGGGCTTCAAGAACTCTGAATTCGGCCCGGAGCTCGTCGACGTGGTCGCGACCTCTCGCCTGCTGCCGCGCCTCAAGGTGGTCGATTTCTCGATGGGCACCTTCGCGAACGAAGCCGCCGATGCGCTCATCCGCCACGCGGCGCGCTTCCAGCATCTGCAGGCGGTGGTGCTCGACGACAACTTCTTCTCCGACGGCGACAAGGAACGGTTGACGGCCGCGTTACCCAACGCGCGCATCGGGGTGCAGAAAGAAACCGACGACCCCGAATGGCGCTACGCCACCGTCGCTGAGTGAAGTTTCTCATCATCGGCAACCCGGAGAATCGCCGGGTGACGTTGTTTCAGGCTGCGCTCCGGGAAGCGGGGCAACCCGAAGCCGAAATCATCTCGTGGCGCGGTTTGCTCACCGACTTCGAGGTGTTGCGCCGGGTGCCGGACGAGCCACGCCTGGTGCGCATCGATTCGTACGGTGAAGATTTCGAGGTCGAACGGCAGTTGCTCCTTCGCGGTGGTTTCGAGCGCGCGCGGTCGCTCGTGGAGTCGCGTGGTGAGGTCATCGCCCCGGCGGCGACGCATCGGGGCTTTCAATCGGTGCTGCGCGAACTCGAAGCGGTCTTCGCGAGCCGGCCGGAATGGCGTGTCTTGAACCTGCCGCGCGAGCTCGACGAGTTCTTCGACAAGCGCAAGACGCAGCGGCGCTTTCATGCCGAGGGCATCGCCATACCTGAGTTCCTCGACGAGCCGCCCGGCGACGCCGACGCGTTGCTGGAGGTGCTGCGGGCGCGCGGCTGGCCCGAGAGCTTCGTCAAACCGGCGATGGGTTCGTCGGCGAGCGGCGTGCTGTTGGTGACGCTGGCTCCGAGGCCTTCGATTCGAACCTCGTTGGAGTCTTCGGGCGGGCGCTACTTCAACAATCTTCGGCTTTCGAATTATCAACGCCCTGATGACGTACGCCGGGTGCTGAACTTCGTGCTCTCGCAGGGCGCGCAGGTGGAACGCGCGATACCGAAGGCGAAGTTGAATGATGCGTTCTTCGATTGCCGGGTGTTGTGCATCGACGGGGAGCCGCGCTTCACGGTGGTGCGGCAGAACAAGCACCCCATCACCAACCTGCATCTCGGCGGTTGGCGTGGCGAACTCACGGCGTTGCGTGAAGCGCTGAAACCCGGGGCGTGGGAGCGGGCGATGGAGACGTGCCGCCGCGTCGCGTCGCTCTACGAATCGCTGCACGTGGGGCTCGACGTGCTGTTCGAACGCGATCTCAGGCATCACCGGGTCATCGAAGCCAATGCCTTCGGAGATCTGCTCCCCAATCTCACCGTCGGCGGCAGGAGCGTCTACGCGTGGGAGATCGACGCGGCGTTGAAGCGCTCGGGAATGCGCTCGAGCAACCCGGAGCCGAACAGCTTGCCCAGCTCGAGATAGTCGAGGTGCACGTACCCGATGTGACAGCCGCACGACTGATTGCTGCACGGGCGCGGTTTCAGCGCTGTTTCGAAGTCGGGCCGGTAGATGTTGCCGATGGGCACGGCGATGAAATGGCAGCGTCGCGCGTTGCCCTCGCCATCGACGGAGATGACGTCTTCGCCCGCGCGGCAACTGCGGCCGAGGCTCGCGTGGGGGTGCAGATTGACGCGGAAGTGCGGGTCGATGGTTTCGAAGAATGCCAGGTCATCGGCGGTGTAGCGCTCGGCGAGCTTCTTCACCGCGTTGACCCAGACGTAGACGTTCGGCGGCAACGCCTCTCGGAGCTTCCGCAATGGTTCGCGATGAGCAGGGAAGCCGACGACGCCCACGCTGTAGCGCGCACCGGCGCGTTCGAGCGTCGCGCATTGAGCGACGAAGCGGTCCAGCGGGGTCCACTCGGGGTGGTAGGTGGCCCAGAAGCCGAGCTTCGAAACGTCGGCGTCGCGCACCCAGTCGAGCCGCGCCGAAAGGTTGGTCTGCACCGCGACGCGTTCGACGTGCTGCGCGCGGCTGAGCGTCACCATCGCGTGGTGGTAGCGCCGCTGCGTCAGTGCTTCGCCCCACGGCGTGAAGAAGACGCGGAGCGGCGCTTGGGCGCGCTCGAGACTCCACGCGATGAAACGTGACAGTGCCCGTTCATCATTCTCGTGCTGCACGTGGGTCTCGTGACGCTTGGCGAAGGGGCAATACCCGCAGCCGTAGTTGCAGCTCGAGAGCGGGCCCCGGTAGAGCACGGTGAGCGCCTTCATGTAACCTCGTACGCGGCCATGAGCGCCGACACGTCGGGAGATTGGAGCCACGGCCCGAGCGCGTCGGAGCGCTCCACGCCGCGGTCAGTGAGCCGCCAGCCATTCACACCTTCGATGGCGAGACCGAGTTCGACGAGCGCGCGCAGCTCGGGGAAATCATCGCCCGCGTCGGCGCCGAACTTCGTCGTGTACTCGCGCGCGTCGAGCCCGTCGGCGAGCAAAGAGAGAATGAGGTGGCGGCGGCGTTGTTCCGCGCCGTTCAGTTGCACGCCGTGATGCGCGAAGTCGAAAGACGCGTCGTCTCGATCGCACCAGCCGTCGATGATGCCGCGCACCGCTTTCGGAGTGACCGCCCATTCCGACGAGTAGTGCAGCGTCTTCGTGTACGAGCGCGCGCCGACGCCGAGGCCGACCATTCCGTCGTCTTGACAGCGATACGCCGGCCCCGAGGCTCCTGGCGCATGCGACGCGCGAAAACAGCGCATCGAGAGCTGCCGGTACCCGCGCTCGAGAAGCCATTCACGGCCGGCGCGATACAGCTCGAGGCGGAAGTCGTCCCACGCGCGCGATGACTTGCCGAGGAACGTGCGCGGCCGGACGTAGAGTGGGTAGAGGTACACCTCTTCGGGCCTCCACCGCAGCGCTGCTTCGAGCGATTCGATGAATGACGCGCGGGTCTGCCCTTCGATGCCGTAGATGAGATCGATGTTCAGCGTCCGCGCGCCGCTGTTGCGCAGCAGGTCCAACGCGCGCTCGACCTGTCGACGTTCCTGCGGCCGCGCGAGGGCTCTGGTTTCCGCGTCGATGAAGCTCTGCACGCCGATGCTGACGCGCTCGAGCCCCGCGTCGTCGAGCAGCTTCACGCGTTCCGGCGTCGTCGTCTCCGGAGAAACCTCGACACCGAAGGGCACGTCTTGCGTGCGCGCGCCCATCGTTTCGGTGATGGTCCTCAACACGCGCGCCAGCAGGGGCGGCGGCAGCAGCGTCGGAGTTCCACCCCCCACCGTCACCCGGGAAAACCGCGCGCGAGGCATCGCGCGTCGCAGAGCCATCGCTTCGCGGTCGAGCGTCGCCACGAAGCGCGCCATCGGCTCTTCCCGCGGGCCGGCCACGGTGAACAGGTTGCAGAAGCCGCAGCGCATCTCACAGAACGGCACGTGCACGTAGAGCGACAGCGCCTCTTGATTCTCGTTCGCCCAGACTTCATCGAGTCGCATCGGGCGGGGCAGCGCCCGGTACGCGGTCTTGTGCGGGTAGCCGTACTGGTACTGCACGTACGCCGAGCCGGAGAGAACGTGTGGCGCGTTCACGACCAACCTCGAGACAGCATGAATTCGGCCCAGGGTACGGTGGTGACCGAGGGGTGCGGGTTGCGATGGCCGGAGTAACCATCGTCTCCGTACGCGGTGCCGTGGTCGGCGCCGATCAACACCAGACAGTCTGCGCGACGCGCGCACGCCGTGAACAACTTCGGCAGCTGCGTGTCGACGTATGCGAGCGCGGCGGCCTGCGTGGCTTTCGAGTCCTCGCTCGCTCCGGGCACGTAGAAACGATTGGGCTGATGCAGCGCTGACACGTTCACGAAGGTGAAGCAGCGTCTGTTCTCCGGTTGCGTCGCGAGCGAGGCCTCGACCTGCGCGGCCTGATGTTCCGTCGAACACGGGTCGGTCACGCCGAGTTCCTTCCGCCAATGAGCTTCGGTGAACAGCGAAGGCAGCACGCTCCCGAGGGGATTCTGGAGATTGAAGAACCCGACGCCGCCGACGCAGAGCGTGTGGTACCCGTGCTGCGCGAAGCCGGCGATGACGTTCGGTGCGTCAAATACCAGCGTATCGATGCCCGTGGTCTCACTGCCCTCGAAGCGGAGCGCGAACCGTCGCGCGTGCCGGCCGGGCCGCGCGGGTGTGGGCAGAAAGCCGGCGAAGAACGCCTGATGCGCCGCGAGCGTGAAGGTGCCGCTGGTGTGCCGCTGCTCCCACGCGCCGTCAGGGAGCACGCGCCGCAAGTTCGGCGTCGTACCGCTCGCGAGCGCGTGCACCGCGACGTCGTAGCGGAGTGTGTCGAGAGTGACGAAGAGCACGTCGTGCTCGCCGAGGGTGAAGTGCATGACGCGCCAAGCGTCGGCCAACTCGACGGCGCATGCACGCGCGAATCGTGCTCAAAAGCCGCCCATGCCCGCGCGGTGGCTGCGTGACGAAGCGATTTTTCTGATTCGCGAAGCGGTCGCGACGTGTCGCCGGCCGGTCGTATTGTTCTCGGGAGGAAAAGACTCCGCGGTGTTGCTGACCCTGGCGGAGCAGGCCTTCTCGCCGCGGCCGTTACCGTTGGCGGTGATGCACGTCGACACCGGCCACAACTTCCCCGAGGCGGTGGCGTTTCGCGACGAGCGCTGCGCTGAACTCGGAGTGACGCCGGTGGTCGCGTCGGTGCAGCAGTCGATCGATTCGGGCCGCGTGCGTGATGACGGCGGCAGCCGCAACGCGCTCCAGTCGGTGACCTTGCTCGACGCCATCGCCGCGCACGGGTTCGATGCGGTGCTGGGCGGTGCGCGGCGCGATGAAGAACGTTCGCGTGCGAAAGAGCGGTTGTTCTCGGTGCGCGTCGACGGCAGGTGGGACCCCGCGCGTCAGCGGCCGGAGTTGTTCGACCTCGTGAACCCTCATCTCGATGCGGGCGAACATTTTCGCGTCTTCCCGCTCTCGAATTGGACCGAACTCGACGTGTGGCGCTTCATCGAAAGCGAACGACTGAAGCTGCCGCCGCTCTACTTCGCGCATCGGCGCCGTGTTTTTCGCCGTGATGCGCTCTGGTACGCCGAGACGCCGTTCTTGAAGCGCGCGCCGCATGAACTGGTCGAGACGCGTGAAGTCCGGTTTCGCACCGTGGGCGACGCGACGTGCACGGCGGCGATCGAATCGTCGGCGCGCACTCCTCGCGAGGTGATCGAAGAGCTCGAGCGTGAACACGTGAGTGAACGAGGCGCGACGCGCGCGGATGATCGCGCGAGCGAAGCCGCGATGGAGCGCCGGAAGCGCGAGGGGTATTTCTGATGCGTCCGCTCCGGGTTGCGGTGTGTGGTTCGGTCGACGACGGCAAGAGCACGCTGCTTGGCCGCTTGATGCACGACGCGGGCAGCCTCTTTACCGATGAAGAAGCGGCGGTGCGCGCGGCGAGCGGCGCGGAGCTGAACCTCGCGTATTTCACCGATGGGCTGGAGCACGAGCGCAAGCACGGCATCACCCTCGACGTCGCGTGGCGGCATCTCGAACTCCCGGGCCGGCGACTGCTGCTCGGTGACGCGCCCGGTCACGCGGAGTTGCTGCACAACATGGCGACCGCGGCTTCCACCGCCGATGTGGCGGTGCTGCTCGTCGACGCGGTGCGCGGAGTGCAATCGCAGACGCGACGGCATCTCGACATCGCACTCGGTCTGGGCGTCGCGCAGGTGGTGATCGCGGTGAACAAGCTCGATGCCCTGGGCTTCGATGAAGCCGCGTTCAATGAGGTGCGCGCCCGGTTTCCCGAGGCCGATGCGATTCCACTCTCGGCGCTTCGTGGCGACAACGTGGTGCGGAGCAGTGACCGCATGCCCTGGTATCGAGGGCCGTCGCTTGCCGGGTGGTTGACCGCTGCGAGGCTGCGCCCGGTGATGAACGGCACTCGTGCGGTGGTGCAACTCGGCAGTGACGACGCGGGCTGGGCCGCCCTCCATGTGACGCGCGGTGAAGTGACAGCCGGTCAACGCCTGCAGGCGTGGCCGGCGGGCGAGTGGTGTGAGGTCGTCGAACGCCGTGGACTCACGCGGTTGTCGCGTCGGGTGCGGCGCGGTGAAGTGCTCGCCGACTCGCCGTTGCGGTTGGCAGAGAGCGCGCGCCTCACGGTGGTGTGGCTCACGGAGCCGCTCAAGGAAGTTCGGGTGCTGCAGCACGGCAGGAGCACCCACGCTGTCTTCGAGCGCTCCGATGCGCTGCGCTTCGAGACGCCGGTGTGGTTCGACTCCGGCGAGCCGGTGCTGCTCATCGACTCGCGTGGCCGCACCGTCGGAGGCGCTCGCTTCGCATGACGACCTATTGGCTCACCGGGTTGCCTTGCTCGGGGAAAACGACGTTGGCGCGCGCTCTCGTGGCGCGGTTGAGGCAGGGCGGTCGGCCCGCGGTGTTGATCGACGGAGATGAAGTGCGAGAGGCGCTCTCGAGTGATCTCGGCTTCGATTCGGCGTCACGCGCGGAGAACGCGCGTCGCGTCGCCGCGATGGCGGAGCTCGTCTCGCGCTCGGAGGTCACGGCCGTGGTTGCGCTGGTGAGCCCGTCACGTCAGGCGCGCGAAGAGGCGAGGGCGCTGCATGAAGGCCGTGGCCGACGTTTTGTCGAGGTCTGGTTGAGCGCTTCGCTCGAAGTATGTGCGTCGCGCGATGATCGCGGGCTCTACGCGCGCGCACGTTCGGGCGAAGCGCTCAACGTCACGGGCGTCGATGCGTCGTACGAAACGCCGGCTCGGCCACAGTTCGAGGTCGGCCCGGGAGAAACGGCGGAGCACGCCGCCGCTCGCATTCTCGGCGCCTCGTCGTAGAACGCGCGCCATGCTCCCGTTCTCTCCGCCGCTCGAGCCGATGCTCGCCGAGGCTCAAGACGAGATCCCCTCCGGTGACGGTTGGCTCTACGAACCCAAGTGGGATGGTTTTCGAGCGATCGTCTTCCGCGACGGCGACTCGGTGCACGTGTGCAGCCGCAATGGTCAGCCGCTGCAGCGCTATTTCCCCGAGCTCGTCGAGGCGCTGAAGGCCGCGCTGCCCGAACGAATCATCATCGACGGTGAGATCATCCTGCCGTCGGAGCGCGGGCTCGATTTCGACGCGCTGCAGGCGCGCATCCACCCCGCGGCGTCGCGCATCCTCAAGCTCTCGGAGGAGACGCCGTCAGGCTTCGTCGCGTTCGACTGTCTCGCGCTGGGTGACGCAGACCTCCGCGAGAAATCGACCACCGAACGCCGCGAGACGCTCGCCGCGAACTTTCGCACCGGCGGCTCGCTGTTCGTCACGCCGTTCACTTCGAACCTCGATGAAGCCAGGCGCTGGTTCGTCGACTTCGAGGGCGCCGGGTGTGACGGCGTCATCGCGCGGAGACTCGAGCTCCCGTACCAGGCGGGCGAGCGCGTGATGGTGAAGATCAAACACGGGCGCACCGCTGATTGCGTCGTCGGCGCGTACCGGCTCGGCAAGACACCGGGCACCGTCGGCTCGCTGCTGCTCGGGCTCTACGATGACGACGGCGTGCTCCATCACATCGGGCACACCTCCTCGTTCTCCGCGAAGGACAAACGCGAGCTGCTCGAAAAATTGAAGCCCTACGAAGGCGGCGAATCGTTCGGTCACGGCCGCACGCCCGACGCGCCGAGCCGCTGGAGCAAGAACAAGAAAGAAGACGGGCCGACGTGGGTCCCGCTCAAGCCGGAGCTGGTCTGCGAGGTGCGCTACGACTACCTGCAGGGCCCGCGCTTCCGCCACGCGTCGACGTTCAAGCGTTGGCGCACCGACAAGTCACCGCGCGATTGCCGGTTCTCACAGTTGCTGCCGCCGAACCCCTTCAGCCTCGAGAAGATCATCAAGCTGAGCGGCAAACCGTCATGATCGGCTACGACGAGATGCTGCGCGTTCTCGCGGGCAAGGGTGGCAGGCAGCCGGGGCGCTTGGTGTGCTTCGCGCCGTTTCAGGGGCCCGACGATGACGCCGCGACCTTCGTCGGCGAAGCGGGCTCGTTGGCCGAGGCGTTCACGATTCTCGGTGGGGTGGTCGCTGGGCTCGTGACCAGAAACGAGGTGCCCGACCTCGACGCGTTCCGCGAGACGCTGATGAAGCAGTTCCCGAAGCACGCGAAGGCGTTCGCGGCGATTCGCTCTCGCGCCGAGCTGTTGTTCGCGGGCGCGATGTTCGGTTTCAACGTCGGCATCTACGAGCTCCTCGAGAGCGCCGAAGACGCGGGCTCGAACGTCTACGTGGGCGGGCTGCTCATCGAATGCGAGGGCGCGGAGCACGTGTTCGCGGCCTCCGCGGTGCCTCCGCATCAAGACGCGGCCTTCGCGATCATGCAGATCAATCAGACCGGCGCGGGCCCGCTTTCGGCGCCTGAGCGAGGGCTGGCGAAGGCCGCCGCGGCGGGCGACCTCAGGGCGCTTCGTCGCGCTCTCGACGCGGGCGCGCGGGTGTCAGCGGCTGATGAACGTGGAATGTCGGCGCTTCATCACGCGGTTGCGCATCGAAAAAGCGAGGCGGTGGCTGTGCTGCTCGAAGCCGGAGCCGAGCCGAGTCTCGGCGCGACGAGCAACAACTCGCCGATGTTCGCGGCCGTCGAACGAAAGCTCGTGGGCCCGTACCTCAAGAAGCTGCGCGGAAAAGGGCACATCAAGATCATCAGCGCGTTGCTGAACGCGGGCGCGTCGCTCGACGAGGTCACCATTCACGACGAAACCCTGGCTGACATCGTTCCTGAGATTGGGGCGTCGATCGAACAGATCGACGAAGAGGAGTA
The DNA here is from genome assembly GCA_048498275.1 of Myxococcota bacterium. Classification (GTDB taxonomy): domain Bacteria; phylum Myxococcota; class Myxococcia; order Myxococcales; family Myxococcaceae; genus Archangium_A. The sequence goes on from JBEHYH010000034.1 coordinate 17,846, forward strand.
GCCGTGAGAGTCGATCAACTCGCTCCCGTGGCCGCGGAGATCAATCGTCAGCTCGCGGGCGGCGTCGTGCAGAAGGTCTACGCGCCGACCACCACGCGTGCGTACCTGGAACTTCGCGTGCCCGGCAGGAGCGTGATGCTGCTCGCGTGCAGCGACGCGGGCGCGACGCGATTGTCGGCGGTGACGGAGCGGCCGCCGAACCCTCCGACTCCGCCGACGTGGCAATCAGTGCTGCGGCGCGAGCTCACCGGCGCGAAGCTGGCCGACGCTGAAGCGTTGCCCGAACGCAAGACGCTGCTGCTGCACTTCACGAAGGCTCAGAAGTACCTGACCCTGGTGCTCGAGGTGACGACGGCGCCTGCGTTGGTTCTGTGCGCGGGCGACAAGGTGCTCTCGCAGTCGATCCCCACGCGGCCGGGGCTTCGGGTCGGCCACCCGTGGGCTCCGTTGCCCGGCGGCGAAGTGCGTGAAGCGAAGCCCGTCGAGTTCCCCGACACGCCGGGCGTGCGGCCGTTTCTTCCGCTGCTTCATTCGATCGAAGAGGGCAACGCGCCGGTCGAACGAAAAAAATGGTCTGACGCGCGGCGCGCGCCGGTGCTCGCGAAGCTCAAGAAGCTCCAGCGCACCATCGAGAAGGTGCGCGTGGAAGCTGATCGCTCGACGCAGGTCAGCTCGCTCAAACGCGAAGGCGAGCTGCTCGCGCAGAACCTCTATCAACTGAAGCGGGGCCAGAAATCGGTCACGCTCACCGAGTACTTGGAAGACGGCACGACGAATGCGGTGACGGTGCCGCTCGACCCGTCGCGCACGCCGCAGCAGGAGGTCGAGCATCGCTTCCGCCAGTACAAACGCCTGCAGCGCGGCGCGGAGATCGCCGGTGAACGGCTGCTCAAGCTGCAGCGCGAAGCGCAGGGCCTCGAGGCGGAGCTCGCGAAGCTCGACGACACGCCCGCCGAAGCGCCGGCGTTCGAAGCGAAGAAGAAACCGGCGCAGCCCGAAGCGCTGCCGTACCGCGAGTACACAGGTCATGGTGGTCAACGCATCTGGGTTGGGCGCGGTTCAGCGCACAACGACTCGCTGACGTTTCACCTCGCCCGGCCGCATCACCTCTGGTTCCACGCGCGCGGGGTGCCGGGCGCGCATGTGGTGGTGCCGCTTGAGAAGAACCAGTCGCTGCTGCCCGAGGTGCTGCTCGACGCCGCCCACCTCGCCGCGCACCATTCAGACGCCCGCGGAGAGCCGCGCGTCGAGGTCAGCTACGTGCCGGCGAAGTACGTGCACAAGCCCAGAGACGCCGCTCCCGGAGCCGTCACGTACACCCGCGAAAAGACCATTCTGCTGAAGCTCGAACCTCGGCGGCTGGAGCGCCTGCTCGCGACTGTTTGATCGGCCATCAGACCTCGTGTTAAGCGCGCGCGCCCTTGGGAGTGGGGCAGGGTACCGCCGATTTTGTGGCATCCGACGGGGCTGAAGGGGTGGCGGTTTGCTAACGGCGGGGCAGGTCGGGGCAGAGAAACATCAATGATTACGAATCATCGCCAGCCCGGCGCGAACGGCATGCAAGTTGCCAAGAGCGGGCGGTCTGGCTTCCGGAGGAATGCGTGACGCGTGCGCTGCTCGCAGTGGTGATGATGGTGACGCCCGCCTGGGCGCTCGCGCAGAGCGTGCCCGATGCGGGAACGCCGGCGCCGACGGTTTCTTCCCTCCCCGACGGAGGCGCTGAAGAAGTCGCCGAAGAAGACGAGGAGAAGCAGGAGCAAGCGGGCGGCGCGCTCGCCAACGCCGTTCAAGCGCGTACGCCTGAAGCGCAGGCGGCGCAGAGCGGCTTTCAGTTCATCGCCGAAGAGGACCTGTACCTGGGCACCGGTACCTTCATCAACCCGGACATGTACTCGTCGTTCTACACGTTCATCACCATCATCCCCCAGTACCTCTTCTCGGTGGCCGGCCAGCGCCTCGTGCTCAGCGCCAGCATCCGCGGGTTGTACGAGTTCACGATGCCTGACGCGGCGACGGGCCGTCGTTGGAGCATCTACGACACGGCCTTGAGCCTCTCGGCCCCGGCGCTCTTCAAGGACAAGGCGCTCACCGGCATCGGCTTCTCGCCCAGCCTGGGTCTCACCATTCCCACCTCGCCGGAGAGCTGGAACGCGGGCCTCATCACCACGCTGCGCCTGGGGCTCGTCGCGTCGCGCTCGTTCCACTTCAACGATCAGGGCGCGGGCATCGACTTCCGCGTCACGCTGGGTGGTACGCGCTCGTTCCACACGCAGCAGCAGACCGGCATCAGGAACCCCGCCACCACCAATGGCGCGACGCACGACAGCGACGGCAACCTCCTCGTGGTGTGCCGCCCGGGCGAGACGCTGTGCAACGTCGCGGGCAACAACACCGAGTGGACCTTCTCCGCCGGCGGCTACGTGCAGGTTCGCGCCAACGGCAACCTGCTGTTCTACGCCGGGTACACGTACATCCGCTCGTGGACGTACGCGGTCTCGACGAAGCCTGATGACTACACCTCGCACGCGGTGACCAACGATGGCCAGCCGGCGGCGAAGCAGGGCAACGGCCAGCGCGACCTCACGTCGACCTTCGTCGGCGCCAGCTACCAGATCAACGACCACTACTCGGTCGACCTCGGCGTGCAGACGCAGCAGGCGCCGCTGCAGAACGACAACAAGACGGTGCGCTTCCCGTTCTGGGCCGTGAGCAACCAGGCCACCAACGCCACTTCCATCTACTTCAGCCTCACCGCTGCTTACTGAACATGTACCCACTGGAGACCCGTATGAATCGTCGCTCCTCTTCATCGCTGGCGTTGTTGCTCGCCGCGCTCACCGCCGCCGGCTGCGCGCAGAGCAACGGAGACCTGGTTCAGGTGCAGCCCAACGTCGTGCGCAAGTCTGACCTGCTCGACGGTGTCTGGTACTTCCGCAACACCGTGACCTGGACGCCTTTCAACACCCAGTTCACCTACCCCGGCCAGACCGGCAACATGGAAAAGCTGGTGTGGGAGATTCAGCAGGGGAATCTCGTCGGCTACCGCTCGTACCCCTACGTGGTTGGTGCCGACCCGAGCGTCGACGAGACCTCGCGCGTGTCGGGCACGACCGCGAAGTACTGCGACATCAACGGCAACTGCAAAGGCGGCCAGAAGTACTACGGCTCGCCGGTGGTGGCGTTCCCCATCACGAGTCACTTCGACATTCAGCGCGGGTACAACCCCGCGACCGGCGAGCAGACCAACGTCATCAGCGAGAACACCTCTGATCGCCCGTGGAATGAGCGCGAGTACATCCGCGTCAACTGGGCTGCCAACATGCTCAATCGCGCCGCCGGCATGAACTGGGGCACGGTGCAGAACGCCAATGACCCGGCGAAGACCAGCAACGCGAATTGGATTCAGGCCAACGAGCCCGGCAGCGACCCGTTCGACTGGCCGACGTTCGAGTACACCGACCGCGATGGCGACGGGAAGAAGGAGCTCACCTACTTCGACGTGACGGGCCGCTACATGGCGAACCCCGACACCGAGCACTACGAGTTCGACGACGGTTCGAGCCTCGACGTGCCGCTGTGTTTCTTCGCGGCCGGCATCTACGAGTGCGCGTCGTCGGAGATCCACGTGCGCATCTCGGTGGCCAAGGTCGATGTGGCGAAGTCGCAAGACTACGAGCCGCTGATCTACGGCAACGACCTGATGTCGTACTTCGGCTACTTCCGCACCGAGCGCCTCAACTACGACAAGAAGTTCGGCTTCACGGAGTCGGCCCGCATCCTCCTCGCGAACCGTCACCGCATGTACAAGGAGTACTACACGAAGGAGAACGGCAAGGTCACCGACACGCCGATCCCCCTCGCGGAGCGCGAACTCCAGCCCATCGTCTATTACTTCACGCCGGCCGCGCGCATGGGTGGCCAGGCCCGCTACGACGAGTTCTGGGAGCCGGGCCGCAAGATCGAAAGCGACTACGACCGCGCGTTCCGCCGCGCCGCGGCCGCTGCCCGAGGCGCCACCACGGCCGACAAGGCGAACTGGCAGGCGATGCCGCAGATGTTCTACCTCTGCAACAACCCGGTGAAGCAGGGTGACCCGGAGTCGTGCGGTCAGGCCGGCTTCGCGCCGAAGATCGGCGACCTCCGCTACAGCTTCGTGAACACCGTCGCCGAGCCCGTCGCCAACGGCCTGCTGGGTTACGGCCCGGCGTCAGGCGACCCCGAGACGGGCGAGCTCGTCTCGTCGATGTCGAACACGTACACGTGGGGTGTCGACCTCCACGGCGCCGAAGTGAAGAACTGGATC
>JBEHYH010000035.1:0-22035 GCA_048498275.1 Myxococcota bacterium
TCACCTGCTCTCGAAGTACGGAGTGGATGGGGAGGTGACGTCGCCGGGGCACAAGAAGCAGCGCGGCGAACGCAACTCGCCGACCGTCTACAACGCGGGCGCGCACTTCGTTCAGTTCTGGGACGGCCGCGCCGCCACGCTCGAAGATCAGGCGAAGGGCCCGGTGTTGAACCCGGTCGAGATGGCGATGACCGACGCCGCGTCGGTCGAGAAGGTCGTCAAATCGATCCCCGGGTACGCGCCGCTGTTCAAGGCCGCGTTCCCCGGTGAAGCGGAGCCCATCACCTACGACAACCTCGCGAAGGCCATCGGCGCATTCGAGCGCACGCTGGTGACGCCGAGCCGCTTCGACAAGTACCTGGAGGGTGACGAGAAGGCGCTCACCGCGGTCGAGAAGAAGGGGCTCGAAGACTTCGTCGCGACCGGCTGCACCGCGTGTCACATGGGCGAAGCCGTCGGCGGCGCGATGTACCAGAAGTACGGTCTGGTGAAGCCCGTCGCCAATTTGAAGGACGAAGGCCGCGCGAAGATCTCGAAGAACCAGGCGGAGAAATTCTTCTTCAAGGTGCCGTCGTTGCGAAACATCGAGATGACCGCGCCGTACTTCCACGACGGCAGCAAGAAGACGCTCGAGGAAGCGGTGTCGTTCATGGCCGAGTATCAGCTCGGGCGAACGTTGAAGCCCGAAGAGGTGACGTCGATCTCCGCGTTCTTGAAGACGCTCACCGGGCCGCTGCCGGCGACCGCGCTCATCGCGGAGCCCAAACCCTTGCCCGGCGGCAAAGACACGCCGAAGCCCGACCCGACCTGATTCAAGGCGGGTCAGCTACGAAGCCCGAACGGGTGTCGACGCGATTGGTGGCGTCGGCGCCCGTCGTCTTGTTGGCGTCATTCACCGGCGCGGGCGCGCGGTCTTCCTTGTATTTCTTCCAGCCGAACCACGCCGCACCAGCAATGATCACGATGAGCAGGTAGCGCATGGCAGAAAGCCTACGGCACTCTCGCTGAGCACGAAAATCACATGCCCAACTCCATCTCTGACCGCAGTGCGCAGGCGCTGCTTGCGATGTTCCCCAACGCGCTGGGCCGGCCTGACGCGGCGTCGTGGTTGGTCGATCAACTCGTCGATTCTGAGCTGCATCGTCGCGGCAACCCCGATGCGACGGGAGCGTTTCATGCGCTCGCGCTGACGCAGGGCCAGTTGCTCAAAGACGAGTTCGACCTCTCCACGCAGGCGCATTCAGACGGTTGGGTGTTGGGCGCGGTGTTGGTGAACCCCATCGAGTTCACGCTGTTCAACATGAAGCACGGTTTCCCCGCGGGTGATGCGGCGATGCGCGCGATGGTGAGCGCCATGAAAGAAGCGGCGCCCGGCGCGAAGGTGGTGCGCATTCACCTCGGAACGTTCGCGGTGCTGCTGGGGCCGACGGCTTCAATGAGCGCGACTCCGGAGTTGCTGGTGAAGACGCGTGAAGCGCTGACGCGCGCGGTGCCTGACGTGAAGTTCACGATGGGCCTGCTGGAGCTCACCGTCGTCGAACCGACGAACGCGCAGTTGCTCGGGCCGCTGGTGTGGGCCGAATGTGAGCGCGCGTTGGTCATCGCGCGGCGTCAACCGACCGAGGCACTTCAGGTCAGGCGCGTGGAGATGAACGGCCGATTGCCCGACTTCAACCAGCGCTAAGGTGAACACAATGCAAGCCCCCAACGAGACGAGCGCGGTGCGTCGTGCCTTCGATGTTCTGCGCAAGGCCGCGAACGAGAAGCCGTACCTCGACGCCGAAGAACGTGAAGATCTGCTCTCGCGCATGATCGCGATGCTCCAGAAATACGAACAGCAATTCGTCGATGCGATCTCCGACGACTTCGGTGGCCGCGTTCGGCTCGAGTCGCTGATCGCCGACGTGATGATCCCCATCGATGGAGCGCGGTTCGCGCGTACGCACCTCCGCGAATGGATGCAGCGCCGCCCGTCGTCGACGCACCCGCTGTTCATTCCCTCGTTCGCGTTCGTCGAGCCGGTGCCGCTCGGCGTGGTGGGCGTCGTCGCTCCGTGGAACTACCCGGTCGATCTCGCCATCGGCCCCGCGATCGCGGCGCTGGGTGCCGGCAATCGCGTGCTCATCAAACCCTCGGAGCTGACGCCGAAGACCGGCGCGCTCCTCGCCAGGACGGTCAGCGAGTTCTTCAAGCCCGACGAGATGGTGGTCATCGAGGGCGGCATCGACATCGCGCGTGAGGTGACCGCGCTGCCGTTCGATCATCTGCTCTTCACAGGCTCCACCGCGGTCGGCCGTCACGTCGCGCGCGCCGCGGCGGAGAACCTCGTGCCCACCACGCTCGAGCTCGGCGGCAAGTCGCCGGCGCTGGTGCACGACAGCTACAGCGTGTCGCGCGCGGCTGAACGTGTGGCGCTCGGCAAGACCTTCAACGCCGGTCAGACCTGCATCGCGCCCGACTACATGCTGGTGCCGAAGGCGAAAGAGGCTGCGTTCGTCGACGCGCTCAAGGCGTGCATCATCAAGCAGCACCCGAACGGCGAAGGCTACACCTCGATGGCGAGCGAGAAGGGGCGCGCGCGCATGCAGGCCCTGCTCGATGACGCGACGTCGAAGGGCGCGAAGGTCACCGAGACGTTCAAAGCGAAAGACGGCACGCGCGCGTTCGGGCCGGTCATCGTCACCGGAGTCACCGACGACATGCTGTTGATGCAGGAGGAGATCTTCGGCCCGATCCTCCCGATTGAGACCTACGAGCGGCTCGAAGACGCGTTCGTGAAGGTGAACGGCCGGCCGCGCCCGCTCGCGTTCTATTACTTCGACAACGACGACGAGCGCGTCGACGTGGCGCTCAAGCGCGTGACGTCGGGCGGCGCGGTGATCAACGACACGCTGGTGCACTTCGCGCAGGAGGCGCTCCCGTTCGGCGGCGTCGGCCCCAGCGGCATGGGCGCGTACCATGGCGTTCGCGGCTTCGAGACCTTCAGCCATCTGCGCGGCGTGATGCACTCGAGCCGCGCGAGCCCGGCGTACAACCTGCTGAAGCCGCCGTTCAACGCGCTGGTGACGAAGACCATCGAAGTGCTCGTTCGGGGCGTGAAGGGCCTCGTTTCGTCGAAGTGAATACCTGACCGTTCGGTGCCGTCTTGCGGCGCCAACCCAACCAAGGAGCAACACGCATGAAAGCGGCACACCTCTCGTTGTGTCTCGGAGCTGTTTTTCTCGGAGCCGGTTGCGCTGCGGAAAACCCGCTCGATGAAACCTCGCAGGGCGTCGGTCTCACCGCGGCGACGGCGCGCAGCTCGAGCCTCGCGCTCGACGCGATGGCGGGCAGCGGGCCTTCATGCGCGAGCGTGACGACGGCTTGCACCACGTTCCCCTGTGATGGCGAGGTGAACATCACCGTCGGCGGCGACTGCGCGTTCCGTCTCGGGTTGTCGGGCGGCACCGTCAAGGTGAGCGGTTCGTGGAGCGACGCGAACTCCGCGAAGGTGACCTCGGTGTTTACCGACGTGAACGCGGGAGGCAAGACGTACGCGTTCGCGAGCGTGAAGGAGCTGCAGGTCGATCGCTCCGGTGATTCGACGACGGTGCGTTACAGCGCCGCGAACGCGACGGCGCGCAGCGGCTCGACGACGGCACTCGCCACCACCAACACGTGGACCGCGGTGGTCGACTCGAAGGGCACGGCTGATCAGAACGACGACACGATGACGATCTCGTCGCAGTCGGTTTCGGCCGGCGCGGGTCTGGGCACCTCGGCGGCGGTGGTTCAGCTCGACGACGTGCTCATCTCGCCCGACTGCGACAAGAACCCCATCGCCGGCACCGGCACGAGCACCAAGGTCGAGGGCATCATCCCCAAGATCGACACCATCAAGTTCCACAGCGCGTGCGACGGCAAGGCGGAGTTCAACAACACGTCGTACTCGTTCGACGTGAACGTCACCGTGAAGTGATCACGACGCGGGCCGCGTGCGCGTCTTCGCCCAGTCGCGGAGGCGCGCCACGTCTTCGGCCATGGTGACCGCGAGCGGTGGAGTCTCGGTCGCTGAAGTCAGCAGATGTTCTCCGCTGAGCTCCACGCCATCGGCTAACGCGTCGTAGAGACCGGCGACGACGAGCTGCTCGAGCTCGGCGCCGCTGAAGTTCTCGGTGCGCTTCGCGAGCTCGGCGAGCGGGTAGTTCGCGGGGTCGCGCTTCCGTTTTCGAATCTGCAGCTCGAGGATCGACGCGCGCTCGGCTTCGGTGGGCAGGTCGACGAAGAAGATCTCGTCGAAGCGGCCCTTGCGCAGCAGTTCGGGTGGGAGCGCGTCGATGCGGTTGGCGGTCGCCACCACGAAGACGGGCGCGGTCTTTTCCTGCAGCCAGGTGAGCAGCGTACCGAGCACGCGCGCGGAGACGCCGGTGTCATTCGAGCCGCCGCCCGAACCCGCGAGACCCTTCTCGATCTCGTCGATCCACAACACGGCGGGCGCGAGGCTCTCCACGGCGCGGATCGCCTTGCGCAGGTTCTCTTCGGAGCTGCCGACGAGCCCCGAGAAGATGCGGCCCATGTCGAGACGCACGAGCGGCAACTTCCAGCTCGTGGCGATGGCGCGGGCGGTGAGGCTCTTGCCGCAACCCTGCACGCCGAGCAGCAGCAGCCCCTTCGGCGCCGGTAGACCGAACGCGCGCGCCTTCTCGGAGAACGCGTTGCGACGGCGATCGAGCCACCGCTTCAGATGCGTGAGCCCTCCGACGTCGGCGAGCGATTGATCGGTCGCGTAGTACTCGAGCAGCCCCGATTTGCGGACCACCTGGCTCTTCTCGTGGAGGATCAGTTGGAGATCATTCCCATCGAGGCGATTGTCGTGCGCGATGGCCTTGGCGAACGCGTTCTCCGCTTCGACGAGCGTGAGCCCATGCGCCGCGGCGACGAGTTGATCGGCCTGCTCACCCGAGAGCTCCACCGACGCCTTCTTGTTCTTGGTCACGACGCGCGCGATCTCCCGCAGCAGGGCCATCAGGTCGGCGCGCGTCGGGAGGGGAACGTCGACGACGGAGACCTCCTTCTCGAGCTCCTCTGGGAGCTTCAGCACCGGCGCCACGATGATGATCGTCGTGAACTGGGTCTTGAGCAGCATCCCCACTTCGCGCAACGCGCGAACGACCTGCGTGTCGTCGAGAAAACGATGGAAGTCCTTGAGCAGCACCAGTGACGCGTTGGGCAGCCTGGAGATCTGCGCCACGGCGCGCGCGGGTTCGAGCGTGTCGGGGTCGGGGGGCGCGCGTTGCGTGAGTGATCTCAACCCGCGCGTCGCGGTCCACTCGACGAGATCCTTCCCGTGCGTCTTCGCGAGTTCGCCGACGAGCTTCTCGACGCGCTCCTCTTCGTAGCTGATGAGGTAGAGCAGCGTGCAGCGCGCACGAATCTGGGTGTCGATCTCGCGGATGAAGGCCGGCTGGTCAGACATGACAGCCAGCCTAGCGAGACAACTCTCAGGCGTAGAACTCGATCACGCGCGAGAGCTCGATCGGCAGCATCGGCTCCACGTCGGTCGGCGCGCTCACCACCGAGAACTCGAAGGGCGAGCCGGCCTTGCGGAGGTGCGGTGGCACCGGGCGCGAGGTGGTGCGCGCGAGAATGCCGACGATCATCGGGTGGTGATGAAAGCGCTCCCGCAGCGCGACGACCGTGCCGGGCGCGAGCTCTTCGCCGGGCATGTTCGCCTTGCGGCCGTTGAGCGTGAAGCCGCCATGACGCACCAGTTGGCGCGCCTGACGCAACGAGGTCGCGAAGCCCGCGCGGTACACCATCACGTCGAAGCGCCGCTCGAGGATCACGAGGATCTGCGAGGCCGCGTTGTGCCCGGTGCGCTTGGCGCGCGCGACGACCGCGCGGCACTGATGCTCGAGCAGTTCGTACGCGAGCTTCAGCTTCTGCTTCTCGACCATCCGAAGGCCGTACTCGGTGCGCTTCACCATCTTCTCCGGGCCGTGTTGGCCGGGCGGGTACGGCTTGCGCAGCGACGAATCTTTGTCGGGGTCTTTGCCAGTGAGGTGCGCCAGCGCGACTCCGAGTCGGCGGGCACGACGGGTGCGGGGTCCGGTGTAACGAGCCATAGTGCTCGGACTTGTATCTGGTGTTGATAATGAAAGTCAAAATCGAACACGCGCAGTGGGCTAAGGTGCTGCCTCGAAGCGACCAGGAAGTCGTCGTCGCTGAACATTCTGCATTCCTCTCTCCCGTTTCGCGGAAGAGGGGTGGGGTTGAAGGCCGCATCACCCGCGTCGTCGTGCGTTGCAGGCACGGCGTTGGCTGCGTCGTTGAAGGCGTGCGGCTCTCACCCCTCGCTTCGCGAGGCCCTACTTCGCGGGCGCAGCGGCCGGAGGCGGCGGCTGAATCAGCTCCACCTTCGAGCCATCGCTCAGCGCGGCGTTCGCGATGCGCACCACGCGCTCATCACCGTTCAGACCGCTCGAGATCTGCAGTGAGGTGCCCGTGTCACGCTCGATGGTGACCTTGCGCAGCGTCACCAGCTCGCCCGCGCCGACCACCGCCACGCGCGTGCCGTTCGAATCGTTGTACAGCGCCGTCGCGGGAATCTCGTAGAGCCGGTGCGGAATCGGCAACGTCAACGCGACCTGCACGTACATGCCCGCGAGGAGATCGTGATTCTCGTTCGGCACCCGAACCTCGGTGCTCATCGTGCGGGTCGCGTCATCGAGTGAACCCGCGGAGCGCGCGACCTGACCCTTGAAATCGCGGTCGGGGTACTCGCGAACGGTCACCACCGCCTCGACGCCGGTGCGAACGCCGGGCGCCACGTCCTGCGGCACGTTCACGAAGATGCGCACGGGGTCGGTGTTCTGAACGCGGAAGAGCGGGTTGCTGGTGCCGGCTGAAACGAGCATGCCGCGCTCCACCCAGCGCTGAACGATGCGGCCCGAGAAGGGCGCGACCACGCGCGCGAACGCCTTGGTCTGCTGCAACTGACGCAGATTCGCCTGCGCCGCCGCGACGTTCGCCTTCGCGACGTTCACCCCGGCGGCGTCGACGTCGGCCTGACCCTGTTGCTGCTCGAGGTCCTGCTGCGAGGTGAGGCCCGCGGGCGTGAGCTGCTGATAGCGATCGGCGCGGCTCTTCGAGAACCGCACCGCGGACTCGGCGCGAATCACGCCGGCCTCAGCTTCGGCGAGTCGCGCGCGGCCCTGTTCCAACTGCGCGTCGAGATCGGGCGTGTCGATCTCCAGCAGCAGATCGCCTTCTTTCACGTCGCCGCCGAGGTCGACCAGCCAGCGCTTCACGTAGCCCGACACGCGCGGGTAGATGACGGTCTCTTCGAGCGGCTGCACGGTGCCGGGCAGCGTCAGCGCGCGATCGCTGGTGATCTCCTTCGGCTTCACCGCCTCGACGCGCAGCGCGGCGCCCGCTTCGCCCCGGCTCTCGTTCTCCAGCGCGTGCCTGTTCATCAACTTCGGCGCCAGGCCGGCGAGGAAGAGGAGCAGCAGCGCACCGCCGGTGACCGACGCGATCAACACGCCGCGGCCACGCGACACCTTCGTCGGAGGCGGGAGTTCAAACCCGAGATCATCGGGAGCATTCGGGGTCTCGTTATGATCGCTCACAGGTTCTCCACAAGAGGGTCGGTCTGCGCGGCCTTGCGGCGCAGCAGGCTGTACATGACGGGCACGAAGAAGAGGGTGGTGAAGGTCGCCAGCAACAGACCTCCGATGACGGCGCGGCCGAGCGGCGCGTTCTGTTCGCCGCCTTCGCCCAGGCCGAGCGACATCGGCAGCATGCCGATGATCATCGCGGCGGCGGTCATCATCACGGGCCGCAGACGCGTCATGCCCGACGCGAGCGCGGCGCTCACCGCGTCACGGCCGACCTTGCGCTGATCATTCGCGAAGGTGACCACCAGAATCGAGTTCGCGGTCGCCACGCCGACGCACATGATGCTGCCCATGAGCGCGGGCACGCTCAGCGTGGTCTGCGTGAGGAACAACATCCACGCGATGCCGGCGAGCGCGCCGGGCAACGCCATCAAGATGATGAGCGGGTCGACCCACGACTGAAAGTTCACCACCATCAGCAGGTAGACCAGCACCACGGCGAAGATCAGGCCGAAGCCCAGGCCGCGGAACGAGGAGTTCATGCTCTCGATCTGCCCCTTCACCTTCACCGAGGTGCCGCGGGGGAAGTCCTTCTTCTGCGACTCCACGATGCGATCGATGGCGGCGGCGACGCTGCCGAGGTCGGTGCCGTCGACGTTCGCCTGCACGTCGTAGGTGCGCACCGCGTTGAAGTGGGTGACGTTCACCGGGCCGGTGCCCCGGCTCAGTTGCGCGATGTTCGAGAGCAACTGCGGCCCGTTCGCGCCGCCGCGGGAGATCGGCGTGGTGTTGAGCGCGTCGATGGAGTCGATGCGGTACTGCGGCGTCTGCACGGCGACGAGGTACTGAACGCCGCGCTTGTCGAGCCAGAAGCTGGGCGAGACCTGCGTGCTCGACGACAGCGACACCAGCACGTCACTCGCGACGTCGCGCTGCGTGAGGCCGAACTCGCTGGCCATGGTGCGGTCGACGTCGATCTTCAATTGCGGGCGGCGCTGCACCTGCGCGAGGTGCACGTCGGCGGCGCCGGGCACGCGCTTGAGCTCGTCGGCGATGCGCACCGCGACGTCGTAGGTCTTCTCTTCGTTGCCGACCGCGCCCGTCACCTGCACGTCGATGGGCGCCGGCAGGCCGAAGTTCAGCACCTGCGTGGAGATGTCGGGCGCGAGGAAGAAGAAGGTCGAATCGGGGTACGCCTCCGGCAGCACCTTGCGCAGCTTGCGGACGTATTCCTCGGTCGGCGCGTGGCCCTCTTTCAGCGCGATGAGGATCTGCCCGTCTGCCGATGAGATGAGCGCGCCTTCGGAGAGCGAGAGGTTGATGCCCGACGTGGGGATGCCCATGTTGTCGATGAGCGTCTCGATCTGCTCGGGGGGGATGACGGTGCGGATGGTCTCCTCGATGTTCGCGAAGCGGCGTTCGGTCTCTTCGACGCGCGTGCCCGGCAGGCCGCGCACGTGCAGCTTGATGAGGCCGGCGTCGACCGCGGGGAAGAAGTCGCGCCCGTTGAGCGGCATCAACAGCAGCGAGCCCACCGCGAAGATCGAAAAGCCGATGACCACTTCACGGCGGTGCTTCAGCGCCAGCGCGAGGTAGCCGCCGTACCAGTTGCGCATCTTGTCGAAGCCGCGATTGAACGCCGCGAAGAACGGGTGCAGCTCGTGGTGTTGCGATTCCTTCTCGAGCAGCGAGCGCACCAGGGTCGGCACCAGCGTTCGCGAGAGGAAGTACGACATCAACATCGCGAACACGACGGCCATCGCCATGGGCACGAAGAGCGAACGCGCCGAACCGGTGATGAACCCGACAGGCACGAACACGATGCAGATGCAGAGCGTCGACACCAGCGCGGGTACGGCGATTTCCTGCGCGCCGTCGACGATCGACTGAATGAAGGGCTTCTTCTGGCCCATGTTGCGGTGGATGTTCTCGATCGCCACCGTCGCGTCGTCGACGAGGATGCCGACCGCGAGCGCGAGCCCACCGAGCGTCATCACGTTGAGCGTCTGACCCATCGCGCCGAGCACGATGATCGACGTGAGGATCGCGAGCGGAATGCTGACGACGACCACCAGCGTGCTCCGCCAGCTCCCGAGGAACAGCAGAATCATCAGCGCGGTCAGACCGGCGGCGATGAGCGCTTCCTTCACCACGCCTTCGACCGACGCGCGCACGAACAGCGACTGATCGAACAGCAGCGAGACCTTGAATTCCTTCGGCAGCTTGTTGAGCGCCGTCGGCAGCAGGTTGCGGATGCTCGCCACGACGTCGAGCGTCGACGCGCTGCCGTTCTTCAAGATGGTCATCAGCGCGGCCTTCTTGCCGCCGACGTGTACGATGCTCTGCTGCGGCGCCGCGCCGTCGCGCACGTTCGCCACGTCGCGCACGTAGATCGTGCGGCCTCCCACGGTGCGGAGCGGAATCGCGCCGATCTCCTCCAGCAATTCAGGGCTGGAGTTCATGATCACGGGGAACTCGGCGGTCCCGATCTTCGCGGAGCCCGCGGGGAGCACGACGTTCTGCAGACCGATCGCGGTGTTCACGTCACGCGGCGACAGCCCCCACGCGTAGAGACGCTGCGGGTCGATGTCGATCTCGATCTGCCGCTGCTTGCCGCCGTAGGGGTAGGGGATCTGCACGCCGGGGATGGTCGAGAAGTCGGCGCGCAGGAAGTTGAAGCCGAGGTCGAAGAGCTGTTGCTCGGTCATCGTCTCCGACTCGAGCGCGGCCTGAATGATGGGCACGTTCGACGCGGAGTAACGGATGATCAACGGCGGCGTGGTGCCCGGAGGCATCTGACGCACGGCCAGTTGACTGGCGGCGGTGATGCCGGCCATCGCGCTGTCGACCGACGCGCCCGGCTGCAAGAACACCTTGACCACCACGATGCCGGTCAACGACTGGCTCTCGGTGTGCTCGATGTCGTTCACCACCGTGGTGAGCAGGCGCTCGTAGTTGGTGGTGATGCGCTTCTCCATCTCCTCAGGGGGGAGACCGCCGTAGTTCCAGACCACGGTGATGACGGGGATGTCGATGACCGGGAAGATGTCGGTCGGCATCCGCACGATGGTGAACAGACCCATCAGCACGATCAGCATCGACATGACGATGAACGTGTACGGTCTTTGAAGCGCAATTCGAACCAGCCACATGGAGACTCCTCAATGCGGTCGTGAATGTGTTTCGTCCACCCAATGTTTCTCTGCCGCTGATTGGGGCGAACCGTTCTGTGATTTGAAATCGCTATCAGCGGCGTTCGCGGGCATCGGGAGGCACACGACCCCGCAAACTGCACGTGCCGCCGCGCTCATGTGTAAGACGGCCTGAATGTCTTCGCTCCGGCTTGTGGTGGTGTCTCTGTTTCTTGCGGCGCTGGCTGGCTGTTCGACCCAGCCCACGCAGTCGTGTGAATCGACGTGTACCGGTTGCTGTACCGCTGAAGGCACATGCCTCGCGGGCAACAGCGACCAGGCGTGCGGCGCATCGGGGCTTCTGTGCTCGGCGTGCACGACCGGTACGAACTGCAACCTCGGTACCTGCGTGCGGTTTACGCCGTCGGGTGGCGGCACGGGCGTGACCGGTGGCGGCTCGGCTGCGGGTGGAGGCACTGGGACAGGCGGGGGCTCCGCGGTCGGTGGCGGTACGGCGACGGGCGGAGGCTCGGCGGTCGGCGGTGGCACTGCGACCGGCGGAGGCTCCGCGGTCGGCGGAGGCTCGGCGACCGGCGGAGGCTCAGCGGCCGGCGGTGGCTCTGCGATTGGCGGCGGTACCGCGACCGGCGGCGGATCTGCAGCGGGTGGCGGTTCGGCGGTCGGCGGCGGATCTGCAGTGGGTGGCGGAACCGCGACGGGTGGTGGCACCGGTTCTTCGGTCTGCGCGGGCACGCTCTCGCTGTGCTCCAGCACCTGCGTCGACACCGCGGCGTCGCTCGAGAACTGCGGGAGCTGCGGTCACGTCTGCGGCAACGGCGAAGTCTGCATCAACGGTTCGTGCGGCCTGCTGCCGACGAACTGCACGACGGCTCCGTGCGGTGCCGGCTACTACTGCGATCCCATCTCGCATCAGTGCGCGGTCGGCTGCCGCCTCTCCACCGACTGCCCGACGGGAGCGACGTGCACCTCCGGCATGACGTGCGCGTGCCCGGGCGGACAACACGCGTGCGGGCAACGCTGCGTGAGCAACACCGACACGACCTCGTGCGGCGCCGCGGCGTGCATGGCGTGTCAGACGCCGGCGAACGCGAGCCCGACGTGTGACGGCTCCGGCTGCGGCTTCGCGTGCAACCTCGGCTTCATGCAGCAGGGCGGCGCGTGCAACGACATCAACGAGTGCCTGACGAACAACGGCGGCTGCAGCGTCAACGCGGGCTGCACCAACACCTCTGGCGGCCGCACCTGCACGTGCAATTCCGGCTTCACCGGCGACGGCGTCATCTGCAACGACGTGAACGAGTGTTCGACGAACAACGGTGGCTGCAGCGCGAACGCGACCTGCACCAACTCCATCGGTGGCCGCACCTGCGCGTGCAACTCCGGCTACGCGGGCGACGGCGTCACCTGCAATGACGTCAACGAGTGCGCGACGAACAACGGCGGCTGCGGCACGGGCACCTGCACCAATACGCCCGGCGGCCGCACCTGCGCGTGCGCGACGGGCTACGTCGACAACGGCTCCGGCTGCGTCGACGTGAACGAGTGCGCGGTCAATCACGGCGGTTGCGACATCAACGCGAGCTGCACCAACACGCCCGGCAGCCGCACCTGCGCGTGCTCCAGCGGCTGGAGCGGCGACGGCCTGTCATGCAGCGACATCAACGAGTGCGCGACCAGCAACGGTGGTTGCAGCGTGAACGCGACGTGCACCAACACGCAGGGCAGCCGCACCTGCGCGTGCAACTCCGGCTACGCGGGCGATGGCTTCATCTGCAGTCAGTCGTCGCAGCAGTTGGTGGTGGTGCGCGTGGGTTCTGGCGCGGGGGCGCTCTCCGGTGTCTCCACCGAGGTTCACCTCGAGGTTCGTGACGTCGCCACCGGCGCGGTGCTCTCCGACATCGCGATGCCGACGGCTGCGAGCGGCGGCAACTACCCGTTCACGCTCTCAGGCACGGCGTCGGCCGAAGGCATGCTCAACCTGTCGATGAACAATCAGTATCTGGTGCTCGCGGGCTACGCGGCGACGCCGGGCACGGCGGGCATCAGCACCGCGCCGGGAGTCACGCGCGTCGTGGGCCGCGTCGACCTCAGCGGCACCGTGAACACGGCGACCACCATCACCGACAGCTACGCCGACGCGGGCTTCCGTTCAGCGGCGAGCGTCGACGGCACCGGCTACTGGGTGGCAGGCGCGTCGGCGGGCGTGCGCTACGTGGTGCAGGGCGCGCTCGGTTCATCGACGGCCATCTACGGCGCGATCACCAACCTGCGTACGACGGAGCTCTTCAACGGTCAGCTCTACGTTTCGACCGCGGTGAGCCCGAACCCCGACGGAGGCACCGACCTCTCGCGCATCTTCGCGGTGGGCAGCGGGCTGCCGACGTCGGCGACGAGCACGGTGACGTACCTGCCGGGGCTGATCGTGAACAGCCCGAGCTCGTTCGCGTTCGCTGATCGCAGCAGCATCGTGTCGGGCGTCGACACGCTCTACGTCGCCGAGACCAACGGCTCCACGGCGGTGCGCCGCTTCGACTTCGACGGCGTGCAGTGGAGCGAGGGCGCGACGTTCCCCATGACCGGTTCGACTTATTTCATGACGGTGATCCCCGACACCAACGCGGTGAAGATCATCACCACCGGCAGCTACGGCATCGCGACGTGGGTCGACACCGGCGGCTTCGGCGCGCAGTCGTTGGGCACGGTGCTCACCGCCGCGTCACCGAACACGGTGCTGCGCGGCATCGTCGTGATGCCCTGAGTCAGCGCAGCGGCAACCGCACGGTGAAGGTCGAACCCTTGCCGGGCGCGGTCTCGAGGTGGAGCGCGCCTCCGTGCTGCTTCACCAGACTCTCGACGATGGCGAGCCCCAGACCGGTGCCGCTCTTCTTCGTCGTGAAGAGCGGTTCGAAGATTCGCGCCTTCGTGGCCGCGTCCATCCCCGCGCCGTCGTCGTGAATGTGAACCGCGAGCTGCCGGCCTTCGACCTGCGCGTTGACGCGAACGCTGCCCGCGCGGCCGGAGGGGATCGCCTCGACCCCGTTCTGCAGGAGATTCACGAAGACCTGCCGCAGACGATCTCGTTCAGCGAGCGGTTGCGGCAGTTCGTCGCTCAACTCGAACGACACCGAGACGTCACTGCGCATGCGGACGATGCCCGCGCATTCCGCGAGCAGCGCGCGCATCGCCACCGGCCGCAGCTCGAGCGGCATCTCGCGCGCGTAATCGAGCAGGTCACCGATGATGCGCTGACTGGCCTTGAGTTCGCGCTCGGCGAGCGAGAGCGGTTGTTCGATGCCGTCGGAGACCGGCCCCAGTTTCTCGAGGCGGCGGCGCAGCACGAAGATGGCGTTCGACACCGCGGCGAGCGGGTTGCGCAGATCGTGGCCGACACCCGCGGACAGTTGGCCGAGCGCCGCCAGCTTCTCGCGGCGGCCGGTCTGCACCAGCAACTCGTACCGGCGATCGCTCGCGTAGGTCAGCATGAACGCGGTCAGCGTGAGCACCACCACCGCCGACACGCGCGCGCCGACCGACACCCCGGCCTCGGCCTGCAGCATCACCTCCCACACCGCGGCGGAGAGCGCGGTGACCCAGATCTGCCAGCGCACGCTCGAGAGCGCGGCGATCGCGAGCAACAGCGCGAAGAGGCCCATCGAGAACCCCGCGACGCCCGAAGGGCTCGGCGTGGTCGGGTACTGCGCGCGCTGCACCCAGTAGACGAACGGCATGTCGATGACCGCCGGCGCGAGCACCAGCAGCTCACCGAGATCGTCACTCAGCCGGGAACCCACCACGCAACCCAACGCGAGCAGCGACCACGCGAAGAGCGCGCGGAAGTCGGTGTTCCACGCTGAATCTCCGCGCACCACCGCGAGCAGAATGAAGAGGCCGACGAAGAACCCCAACGCCACCCCGCGCACGAGGTGCGTACGGCGCGCGTTCAGCAGCCGCTCGGTGCGCAGGGCCCGGCGAACGCTCTCTTTCTCAGGGTCGCTTACCGGCATCGGCTGAGGAGGGGGAGGAAGACGTGGCTTGACGACGACTCACCGCCAACCGCCCCACCTGCAACACCAACCGCAACATGCGCTCCGGGTCGAACGGCTTGGCGAGCACCATCACCAGCTCCGAAGCGCCGGGGAGCGAGTGCTTCACCTCGCCCGGAGTGCCCGTCAGCATCAACATGTACGGCGCCGGGGTGATGCGCGACTTGAGCGCCGCGGCGAACTCCACGCCGTTGAGGCCCGGCATGCGGAAGTCGGTCACCACCACGTCGAAGTGCAGCCGCGTGGCGAGGTCGAGCGCCGCCACCGACGAGTCGGAGATCACCACTTCGCAGTCGTCGCCCAACAACAGCTCGAGGCTCTGCAGCACGCCCGGGTCGTCGTCGACAATCAGCACGTTCGGGCGACCGGTGTCAGACATGCGCGCGCAGTTGCTAACGCGCGTCGCGCGATGCCGCCAGCCGTGTCTCAAATTGCATCGCATCTTTTTGTGGCGTTGCGGTGACGCGCGCTCCTACCGCGTGATGCAGCGCCCGACGCCGCCGTCGCCAGCCATTTTACAAGGCCGGTTCGATGCCGAGAGGTGAACGACGCGAAGTTCACCAATGTCTCAGCGGGTTCCCCGCGCGCGTGCTGCACGCGACGCAGCGATGGCGTGTTCGCGAGGTGGTTCGTCGATGGCCGCGAGCTCTCTCCCCGCGACCCGAACCCGGAGAGCGCGTCACTTGCGCTTCAGTTTGCGAGCCGCTGCGCGCTGTTTGTCGACAGCGCGTTCGTGCGCAGCTTCGAGCCCTTCTGCTTCAGCCCACGGAGCGAGTGACTTGAGCGCGATGAACGCTCCAAAGCTCGTCGTCTCGGCGATCACTTCTTCCTCTTCGTGTTCGAACCGAAACACCGCGTCGCCGTGCTTCGGGTCGAAGAAGAAGTAGTCGCCGCTGTTCGAAGTGCCGAACGCGAAGAACTTCTGTTGTGCGAAACGCTTGTTCAACGCGGCGAGTCCGCCCGCTGGATACACCGCGTCGGAAGAGACTCCGGGGAGCTTCGCGGCGCGCTCGTAGAACGCAGCGAGTTCAGACGGCAGCTTCTGCGCTTTCGTCTTCGCTGCGCGGGGCAGGGCGATATCGAGCGACGCGAACAGCGCGAACGCTTCCTCCACCGAGTTCGGCAGTTCAGGGAACTTCGACTTCTTCTTCGCCGGAGCTCCGAGCAGCGCGCGTGCTTGCGGCAATTCACACAGCGGCTCGAGGTCAGCGTCGCGTTTGATCTCAGCCTTCAACGACGCGTCGTAGCGGAGCGCCTGCTTCACCGAATCAAACGACTCGCGAAGTTGCCCGGCAGCCGCGAGCGCACACGCGCGCTGGTAGTGCGCAGTCGCGTTCGCCTTCTCGAGCTTCACGGCGGCGTCGGCGGCTTTCACCGCGTCTTGCTCCTTGCCGAGCTTCTGCAGCGCGATCGACTTCTGCACCCACGCGTTGCTCTCGACGATGCCGCCGCGACGTTCCTTCTTCGCGAGCGATGCAAGACGGGTGGCGAGCGTCTCGACCTCCGCCCAGTTTGCGAGCTCGCGCTGCGTGTCGATGGCTGCGTCGAGCGCGTGGTACTCGTAGCCCTTCAAGTCGCCGCGCAGCGCTTTCGCGAAAGCCGCCGCGGCGCGTTTGAGGTCACCTGCGTATTTCAATTGCTGTGCTTCTTGAAACGACTCGTACGCGCCCATTCATCGAACGGTACGAGTCGCACCGCGAGAAGAACAGCGAATCAACGCTCTGCGGTCTTCGGCGCGTCGCTGACCGCGTTGTTCTGAATCATCTGATCGACGTCGAGCTTCCCGCGGTGACCGAGCCGCTGGGGAAGAAGGCGTGTGGTTGCGCCACGTCTCCGCTGACCGCGTTGGCGTGGCTCGGGTTTCTGGTTGGTGCGCGCCGGAAGCGGTCCTAGCGTTCGCGGCCCATGCACCGCATCGACGAGCCGCACCCGTTCTCTCTCGAAACCGCGACCCTCCACTACGCAGAAGACCGGCCGGTGATGGCGGTGCACCTCGCGCTCGAGTTGAACCTCGACTTCGAGCAGGCCTCGATCGACGCGGTCGCGACGCACGCGCTGGTCGCGCTCGAGCCGGTGAAGCGCGTGTCGTTCGACGCGGTGGAGCTCGACGTGAAGAAGGTCGAGGTCGACGGCAAGGCCGCCCACTTCGACAACAGCTCCGGCGAGACGCTGCATGTGTTGCTGCCGAAGGCCATCAAGGCGCACAACGAGTTCACGGTGCGCATCACGTACCGCGCGACGCCGCAGCGCGGCCTGTACTTCATCGGCAGGGAACAGGCGTGGACGCAGGGCCAAGACATCGACTCGCGTCACTACTTCCCCTGTCTCGATACGCCGGCGCAGAAGTGCAGCAGCGAAGTCACCGCGACGTTCCCCAAAGCGTTCACGTCGTTGTCGAACGGAGAACTGGTCAGCGACAAGATCAAGGGCGCCCGCCGCACGATGCACTGGAAGCTGGAGGCGCCGCACGCGCCGTATCTGGTGACGCTGGTCGTGGGGAACTTCGAGGTGCTCGAGCAGCGGCACGACGAGATGAAGCTGCGCACGCTGTTTCCTCCCGGGCGAAAAGAAGACGCGCTCCGCTGCGTGAAGCGCACGCCTGAGATGGTCGCGTTGTTCGAGAAGATCACCGGCCAGCCGTACCCGTGGGGTGACTACGCGCAGATCTTCGTGAAGGAGTTCATCTTCGGCGGCATGGAGAACACGTCGGCCACCACGCTGACCGACTCCGTGCTGCACGACGCGCGCGCGCACGCCGACTACAGCGCCGAGCCGCTCATCTCGCACGAGCTCGCGCATCAATGGTTCGGCGACCTGCTCACGTGCCGCGACTGGCCGCACGGCTGGTTGAACGAAGGCTTCGCCACCTATTCAGAGGTGTTGTGGACCGAGCAGGGTGAGTCGCTCGACGAAGCCGATCATCAGCGCAAGGGCGATCTCGAGACGTACTTCGCGGAGGTCGCTGAACGCTACGCGCGCCCGATCGTCGCGCGGAAGTTCGACGCGCCCATCGACCTCTTCGATCGTCATCTCTACGAGAAGGGCGGGCTGGTGCTGCACGAGCTGCGCCGCCGGCTCGGTGATGAACCGTTCTACGCGTCGCTGCGCGAATACGTCGCCGCGCACGCCGGAGGTTCGGTCGAGACCGTCGACCTCGCGCGCGCCGTCGAGCGCACCACGGGCCGCAATGTCGACCGGTTCTTCGACGAGTACGTGCTCCGGGCGGGCCACCCGCAACTGAAGATCAGCGCGAAGTTCGACGCGGGCCGCAAAGCGGTGCGCATCTCGGTGAAGCAGACGACCGACGGCGAGCCGTACGCGTTGACGTTGCCGGTGCAGGTGACGATCGGCGCGCAGACCTCGACGCACGAACTCGCCGTCTCGCAGAAGGAGCACACGTTCTACGTCGACGCGGCGCGCGAACCCTCGCAGGTGGTGATCGACGCGCGTCGCGATCTCCTCGCCGCGCTGGAGGTCGACAAGCCGCTGGGCTGGTGGCGTCATGAACTGCTGAACGCGCCGGTCGCCCGCGCGCGCACCGAAGCGGCCGCCGCGCTCTCGAAAGACACGTCGTCGGCCAGCGTGCAGGCGCTCGCGAAGGTGCTCAAGGGCGAGCGCGTGTTCTGGGGCACGCGCGCGGCGTGCGCGAAGGCGCTGGGCCAGTTGCGCACGCCGGGAGCGCGCGCGGCGCTGCTCGCGTCGCTCACCATCAAGCACCCCAAGGCGCGTCGCGCGGTGGTCGCGGCGCTCGGCAACTTCCGCGGTGACGAAGAGATCTCGAAGGCGCTCGCGGCGATCGCGAAGGCCGGTGACGCGAGTGGTTTCGTCGAGGGCGAAGTCGGCCGTTCACTCGGCCGCGTTCGCGGCGCGCACGCCGTCGAGTGGCTGAACAGGTTGATGACCCGCACCGCGTTTCAAGACGCCGTGCGGGTGGGCGCCATCGACGGTTTCGCGGAGCTCAAGGACGCGCGCGGTTGGAAGCCGGTGCTCGACGCGCTCGCCGCCGGTCAGCCGGTGTTCGGCCGCCGCGCCGCCATCATCGCGCTCGCCAAGCTCGCCGAACCGCTCGAGAAGAAGACCGAGGCCGTGGAGCTCATCGCCAGGCACCTGCGCGACGAGAACTTCCGCGTGCGGCTCGCCGCCATCGACGCGGCCTCCACGCTCGGTGACGACCGCCTGATCGCGGCGCTCTCGTCGACGCCGTTCACCGACGGGCGCGAGCAGCGCCTGGCGCGTGAAGCGATTCGAACGCTGCGCGCGAAGTCGCCGGCGAAGGAGCTCACGGCGCTCCGCGGTGAGCTCGACAAGCTCACGCTGCAGGTGCGCGAGCTCCAGGAGAAGCTCGAGAAGAAGAAGTGAGCTACTGCGGCTGCGCTTCCTTCTTCATCTTGATGCGGTCCATCAACTGACCTCCCTTGAGCGCGGGGAGCGTGCGCAGCTTCGAGAGTTCACGCTTCTGCACGATCTCGTTGTCGGCGCGCAGCTTCTGTTCCTGCGCGACGAGCGCGGGCGGGGCGGGTGGAGGCTCGGGCGGCAACGCGGCGACGCGCGCCTGGGCGCGTTGAAGGCTCGCGGTGCAGCGCGCGTTCGACGGCTCGTACCGCACGCAGCGCTGAAACAGCCCGTACGCATCGCGCAGTGATGACGCCGAGGCGTTGGCGTTCGCGAGCTCCGCGTCGGCGGCGTCGAACTCCGGGCGCTGCAGCTCCGGCGGCGGAGGAGGCGGCGCGGCGCGCTCGACCACCACCGGCTTCGGCGCGACGACGGGCGCGGGCGCCACCATCGGAGGAGGTGGCGTGAGATCTTCGAGGACCACCGGGTCGGGGGTGGAGATGACGTGCGAGAGCAGCAGGGCCCCCGCGAGCAGCCCGACGCAGCCTCCCGTGACCAAGAGCGCGGTTCGCATCAGTGCACCTTCATTCCCACCACGTCTTCGTACGCGGTGATGACAGCGGTGATGTCCCGGCCGCCGAGGCCCTTCGCGCGCGCGACGTTGTACGTCTCACGCAGGCTCGCGGCGGTCGGCGCCGGCACGCGATTGGTGGCGGCGTTGTCGAGGAACAACGAGAGATCCTTGTGCATCAGGTCGATCGCGAAGTGCGTCGAGAAGTCGCGCTCCAGAATCGCCTTGCCCTTGAAGTCGTAATACGGCGAACGGAACCCCGAGGCCTGCACGACCTCGATGAACTTGCGCGGGTCGACGCCCGCTTTCTGCGTCAGCAACAGACCTTCGGAGAAGCTCTGCAGCATCGCCGCGATGAGCGCGTTGCCGGCCAGCTTCACCTGGGTGCCCGCGCCGACGTCGCCGCAGTGAATCACCTTCTCGCCGACCGCCTGGAAGAGGGGCGTCGCGCGCTCCAGCGTCTTCGCCGAGGCGCCGGTCATGATCACCAGCGTGCCTTTTTCAGCGCCGCTCTTGCTGCCCGTCACCGGCGCGTCCGCGAAGTCGACGCCCCTGGCGCCGAAGCGCTCCGCCAGCGACCTCACCAGCTCGACCGAGACCGTGGAGAAATCGATGAACAACTGGCCGGCCTTCGCGCCGCGCAGCAGTGCTTCAGCGACACCTTCGAGCGCCTTCGGGTCAGCCACGCAGGTACAGAACGCGTCGACCTGACCCGCGAGTTCCTCCGGCGCCGACGCGACCTTGATGCCGTCTGCCAACAGCGCGCGGGCTTTTTCGGGCGAGCGGTTCCACACCACCACCTCGAAGCCCTTCTTCTTCAAATTCTTCGCCATGGGCGCGCCCATCAGGCCCAGGCCGAGAAAACCGACGCGTTGAATGCTCACGGAAGCCAGCGTTACCAGAGGTTGGTAAGAAGCCGCAAAGCCATGCCGCTCAGACTTTTTGGCAGTGAGAAGACCGCCGCCGCGCGACGTGAGCGCCAGGAGCAGTTGGAGAAAGCGCTCTCCGACAGCCTGCGTACGCTCTCGAAGATCTTCACGCGCACCGCGGAGCTCATCGAGAAGCGGCGCCTCGAGCGCAACGGCTACGAGAAGCAGGAGCAGTTTCTCGAGCGCAGCAAGCCTCCGGAGCGCTGATGTTCTACGCGTTGTTTCGTGGCGTGGCGTCGATGACGCTGCATCTGTTCTTCCGCATCGAGAAGCCGTCGGATCCACACGGTGGGCTCTCGTTGCCCGGCCCGGTGATGTACGTCGGCAATCACCCCAACGGGCTCGTCGACCCCGGCCTGATCTTCGTGCTCGCGAAGCGCGAGGTGACCTTCCTCGCCAAGGAGCCGCTGTTTCGGATCCCCGTGCTGGGCGCGATATTGCGCGGCATCGGTGCGCTCCCGATTTTCCGGAAGCAGGACGGTGATGGCGATACGTCGAAGAATGAAGGCACGCTCGCCGCGGCCACCGGCGCGCTCGTCGATGGTCGCGCGATTACGATTTTCCCCGAGGGCAAGTCGCACAGTGAGCCGCACCTCTCGGCCTTGAAGACCGGCGCGGCGCGCATCGCGCAGGCCGCGGCCGAGAAGGGCGCCGGCGTGAAGATCGTGCCCGTCGGTATCACCTACGAGGCCAAGCACCTCTTTCATTCGGGCGTGCACGTCGAGGTCGGCGCGCCCATCACCATCGACCAGAGCGGTGACGCGCGCGCGCTGACCAACACCATCGCCGCCGCGCTCAACGACGTGACGCTGAATCTCACCGCGTGGGAAGAGCTGCCGCTCATCAAGACCGCGGAGGAGCTCTTCGCGCTCGCCTCGAATGGAAGAGCCGGCGACCCCGAACGACTCAAGGCCTTCGCGCGCGGCGTGCAGGTGCTGCGCGAGGAACAACCGGAGCGCCTCGAGACGTTGAAGGCGCAGCTCTCGCAGTTCCGCGGGCGGCTCGAGCTGCTGCAGGTCTCGGCCGATGACTTGACCTCGCGCTACCGGCCGTTGACGGTGCTGTGGTTCGTCACCCGCAACCTGCTGTGGCTGCTCTCGCTCCCGGTGGCCGCGCTGGGGGTCGTGACCTTCGTCATTCCTTATTACCTCCCGCTGTTCGCGGTGAAGGTCGCGAAGCCGGAGCAGGACGTGGAGTCGACGGTGAAGGTGCTGACCTCGATGGTAGTCGCTCCGTCGTGGTGGGCGCTGCTCACCGGGCTCGCGTTCTGGTTCGGTGGGCCGATTTCAGGCGTGGCGACGGTGTTCGCCGTGCCCGCGCTCGCGCTCTTCACGCTGCTGTTCATCGAGCGTCGCCTCTCGGCGCTGCGCGACGTGCGCACCTTCTTCGTGCTCGGCAGCCGCCGCCGCT
>JBEHYH010000036.1:0-21913 GCA_048498275.1 Myxococcota bacterium
GTTGATTCAGGCGCCGTCGATTCGGGAGCTCCCGGCGAGTGGGTCGAGCTCTCGTTGCCCGCTGACGTCACCGCGCCGTTCGGCGCGATGAGCGCGTACCCCGGAGCGATCTACGCGCTCACCGGCGAGAACACGGTGCTCCACAGCGCCGGTGGGAACTTCGAGTGGGTGACGGCCTTCGAAGACCCGGTGGTCGCGCACATGGCGACCTCGCGGTCGGGCCACGCCGCGTACACGGTCTTTCAGACGCTGTTCGCGTGCACTGACGACTGCGGCAGCCCCGATTCGTATGACCAATGGTCGCTGCCGCGCACGCCGGTCGAAGTGTGTGGCGGTGTCGATCGACTCGCGGTGCTCACCACCGCGACCGACGCGGGTGCCGCGATGGTGCTGGAGCTCGACGGCGGTTGGTCGATGAGTGAAGCGCTCGACGTCGACGACCCGCAGGGCTGCGTGAGAGCGGGCGACGCGGTGTTCATCACCACGCAGGGCGCGGTCTTCAATTCGTTCACGCGCGCCGCGGAGCACATCACCGTCACCGGCCGCGAGGGCTCGCTCGAGCCGTGGCATTTCGCGGGCAGCGCCGGTACCTCGGTGTTCGTGACGAGCGATTTCGGCGCCGTCGCCCGGCGCGATGCGCTCGGCGTGTGGAGCGCGGCCCAGCCCACCTCGGGCGTCATCGGCGCGCTCGCCGTGGAGTCCGACGACTCCGCGTGGATCGCCAGCGGCAATTCGCTGTTTCACCTCGTCGAGTCGGGTTGGGCGTCGGCAGGCAGCGGCCCCGGCGTGCTCACCGGCATCGCCGGGCTCGCGGTGCAACCGGCCGCCATCTACGTGGGCGGCGTCGATGCGGCGGGGCGGCCGCGGATCTTCCGCCAGCAGAGGTAGCGCGTGGCTTTCTCGATTCAATTCAGGGTGCGCTTCGCGGAGATCGATCTCGGCCGCGCGGTGTACTTCGCGCGCTACGCCGACTTCGCGCATCGCTGCTTCGAAGAGTTCTTCACCGTCGGCGCGAAGCTGCCGTACGGCGCGATGATGGAGACGCGCGACGTCGCCTTCCCCATCGTGCACACCGAGGCCGACTACTACTCACCGCTGCGCGTCGATGACTCGGTGCGCGTGGAGATGGAGGTCACGCGGCTCACGTTCAAGTCGGTGACCTCGCGGTTCTCGATCTTCCGCGAGAGCGACAATACGAAGTGCGCGGTCATCAGCCTGAAGCAGGCGTGCATCACCGCTTCATTCAAACCGCGCGAAATGCCTCGAGACATTCACGCGCTCTTCGCCGCCCATTTGATTACGTGAGGCCGTCATGCCGCTCATCACTCCGAACCTGTTGTCGTGGCAGTTCGAGAACTACCCGCTGGCGCACACCACGAAGCAGAACCTGATTCTGCACGCGGTGACGATGCCGGCGTTCGTGACGGGGTTCTTGCTGGTGCCGGTCGCGGCCGCGCTCGGCGTCGTTCAGCTCGCGATCCTCGGCGGCGTGATGATGCTGATGGCGCTCATCAGTCAGGGGCGCGGGCATCGCATGGAGCCGACTCCTCCGCTCCCGTTCGCGTCGCCGCTCGATTTCGTCGCGCGGTTCACGATTGAGCAGACGGTGACGTTCCCGCGCTTCGTCCTGTCCGGCGGGTTCGCGAAGGCGTGGAAGAACGCGAAGTGAACTGAAGGGCCGGCAGCAGCTCGCGAAGAAGACCACCGTGCAGCGCGCCGTCGTGCCCGGTTCGCTCAGGCCCCTCGCCTTCGAGCGAACTTCATCAAGCACCGGCCGAACTGATTTTGGGTACGCGGAGCTCCCGCCCGTCGCCGGCCCCTGCCGCTACCGGCTTCGCCGCGGAGCCTTCGACCAGATCGCCTGGCCTGCGCCACCACAGTCCGCGCCTTCGAACAGACCATGACCGCGTCGGCTGTCGCGAAGCCGTCGGGCTCGATGTTCTCCTCGAAGGCACGAACACACGCCCTTGCGGCTCGAAATCGAGCGCACCAATGAAACGAGCACCGCGCTTTCACGCGATGCCCGGTTCGTTCTTCAAGCGCTGCTCTTTAGAACTTCCGCTCGAACGGCATCGGCTTGCGCATACGAATCAGCAACAGAATCGGCAGCGCCACGTAGGGGATGTTGAACGAGAGGAACTTCACCGCGTTCTGCGTCTGCCACTGCGGCTCGCCGAAGAACTCCACGCCGAACACGATGATGCCGGTGATGGTCGAGATCATCGTCGCGTAGATGACCGCGGGGAGCTGGATCCAGTTCTTCCCCTTGATCAGCGCGTACGCGAGCACGAGGTAGAACGGCCCGTACACGAACGTCGACAGGCCGGTGACGAAGCGCATCCACACCGGCGGGTGCATGAACAACGGGTCGGCGTCGATCGCGTACCAGTAGTTCGCCCGCGCCAACGGGTTCGGCGAATCGGGCGCCATCTCGATGCCCAGCGTCGGCACCAGGTCGGAGATGCCCGAGGTCACCGCGAACATCACGAAGACGAAGGCGAAGAAGATGTCGATCTTGCGATCTCTGAGCGGGAGATTCATGAGATCGGCGCCCGCTTGATGGTGATGAACGTCTGCGGCTCGTCTTTCGACTCCGCTGCGGGCTCCGCGCTCTCGGGCGTCTCCGGCACGTCGGCTTCGTTCGCGCGCGCGTGGATCTCGTCGTCGCTCAAGAAGCCGACCTTCGCGCCTTCCTTGTTGAGGAAGCGCACCGCGCGCTCAGACATCACCTTGATCTGCTCGGCGATCGCCGCGGGCACCAGCGCGTGCTCGATCTTGTCGGGGTCGGGCCGCTCGACGACCGCCAGCTCGCCGCTCTCGAGCTTCGCCTTCTGCGCGTCGGTCATCTCCAGGCGGCGCAGCTTGTTCTTGCGCGTCACGAAATAGAACGTGGTCGCACCGGCCTCGACGGCCACGGTGTTCGCCAGCACCAGCTCGCGCAACTGCTTGTCGGTCTCCAACTGCTTCTTCGCCGCCTGACGGTTCGCCTCCTTGCTGCCCGCGAGCGGCGGGAGCTTCGGAATGCGCGAGGCCACCGGCTCATCACGGCGGCGCGTGTCGGGGCGCGGGCTGTCTTGCCGCGGGCGCGCGTCATGGCGGGGCCGTTCATCACGGCGAGGGCGTTCGTCACGTCGCTCTTCACGCTTCGGCGGCGGAGGCGGAGCCTTTTTGGTCTCCTCCGCGCGCTTCACGTCGGTTTCGTTGACGATGCCCAGCTTCAAAAACTTGTCGCGCAGGTTCTGCATTCGGGCGCGGGCCTATAGCAGCGCGTCCCACAATCCACACTGGCGGCGTGGAAAACCCGCCTATAGGGTGGCCAGCTCCCATGAAGCGGTTTCTCCTCGCGTGCTGCGTCATCGTCTGTGCCTGCAAAGATCCGGTCGATCAAGCCGCGAAGAAACGCATCTTCTCGGCTGAAGACCCGCCGCAGGCCGTCGCGTCCGCCGGCCAGAAGCTCCCGCCCGAAGAGGCCGCCGACGACTTCGCGATTTCGCGCCGCATTCTCGAGATGGGCGCCGCCGAGACCACCGAGCGCATCGGCCCGCAGACCTACAACGCGTCCATCAACTGGGAATGGTCGCAGTCGGGCAAGACCGTGCGCCTCAAGGAGACGCGCGAGCTCCTCTCGGGCCCCGGCGGCGTGTCGGGCGACTTCATCGCGCGCATGTCGAACACCAATGACCAGGGCCTCGAGGTCTTGCGCGTCGGTGGCAAGGTCTTCGCGCGTTCGACCTACGGCCGCGATGGCTCCGGCAAGTTCCGCCAGCGGCTGCGTGACCGCGGCATGGCCGAGCGCGTGCGTGAAGAGGCCTCGGGCGCGCTGCGCGACTTCGACCAGCTCTTTCACGGCCGCCTCAAGCTGACCGCGCAGGGCACCTCCACCATCGAGGGCCGCACCGCGTGGAAGTACGTCGTCACGCTCGCGCCCGCCACGCAGGAAGACGGCAAGAAGCTCCCGCCGCTCAGCACGCCGAAGAACGGCGCTGACTCGACCACGAAGCTGCGCCAGCACTTCTACGAAGCGCGCGAGCCGAAGACGCTCTCCGGCGAGGTCTACGTCGATGCCGAGACCAGCGTGGTCATCAAGGCGCGCCTCGACGGCCGCCTCGGTGTCTCGGGTGTCGCGATGCCCGGCGCGGGCGACGCGGCCGACGCTGAACTGCACCTCGTCATCGAGTCGACCCTGACCGGCATCGACAAGGCGCCCGTCATCGAGGCGCCCCGAGAATTCCTGCCCGATGAAGACAAGCCCGACGGCGTCGCCGCGGCCCTCGCGCGCTTCGGCATCGAGCGCAAACACGTCGACGGCGGCACGCCGACAGCGGAGCCTGAGGACGACGGCGAGTAAGTGTGCAGCCCACCTGAAAAGCCGCGCCGCAAGTGATTGATATTGCGCCGGTTTTTGGTGACCAAAAAACCTCAGTCCAAAAATTTGCGGGGGAGGTCTCGATCGCTACAGTGCCCACCAGTCGCGGGTTTCCCGCGTCGTACATGGCCGATTGTTCAGTATCGAACAAAGGAAGGGACACATGGAGCGCAAGAGCAGCACGACGACGGTGACGGCGGAGCAGGTGACGGCGGGCCTCAAGAAGGCCAACACCACCGCGCGCGAAGAGCAGGTCCTCCGGCTTCGTCATGGGCTCGGCGTCGACAAGAAGGCGCCGCTCCCCCAGGCGCACGGTGGCAACGAAGAGCTGGCTGACGAGCTGCTGGTCATCGAGATGCAGTTGCTGCGCGCGATGAAGGCCCGCGCCGCCGCCAACAAGACGACCTCGGCGAAGTCGAAGATCGTCTCGAAGCTGCGCAAGTAACACCGCCGGGGTTCGCCCCGATGACGCGCGCCGCCCGGAGCGATTCGTTTCGCCCGGGCGGGCGCGGAGTACCCGCCAGCAGGCCGCTCCCCGTTCGAGCGCCGCCGGCGGTAACGCCCCACCGGTTACGAAAGTAAGCGCGATGCCCTCGGGTAGGTTCGCGCGCTGCAGCTCCGCCCCTCACAGGAGAAGCACATGGCGAATCGATTGGTTGTTCTCGTGGCGTTGTCTTGTTCGCTGTTGGGTTGTCCCCCGCCGGGCGGGAGCGACGGAGGCACGGTGCCGACCCCGCTCTCGTTCTGCGAGAAGTACTCGTCGCCTGACTTCGCGTGCGACTTCCTGCCGAGTTGCGGGCTCTACGATTCGCGCGACGCGTGCCTCACGCAGCTCCGCGCGCAGAACAGCGCAGCCGACTGCGCGACGTCGTTGGCGGTGGTCGATGTCGCGGCGGGTTGGGTGCACTACGACGCCGCCACCGGTGAGAAGTGTCTCAACGACATCAAGACCACGTGCGACCAGTTCCCCCGGTCGTGTCTGAACGTGTTCACCGGCGCGCGCACCGATGGTCAGTCGTGCCACACCGACACCTGCGTCACCGGCTTCTATTGCGCGAGCGATGGCGGGTGCCCGGGTTCGTGCGCGGCGAAGAAGCCCGAGGGCACGGTCGTGCGCTCGTCGACGATGTGCATCGAAGGCACCGAATCGCACTTCGGTCTCCCCGACGGAGGGTTCGGTTCGTACTGCCAGAAGCCCGTCGGTGAAGGCCAGTCGTGCGCGAACACCGAATGCGAAGACGGGCTGTTCTGCGACGCCGATGACACGTGCGCGAAGCCGTACGGCATCGGAGAGAAGTGCACCAACCCCGGCGAGTACGCCGAGTGCGAGTACAAGTACGGCACGGTCTGTCAGCCGTCGCTCGATGGCGGTGACAATCGCTGCGGGAAGTACGCGAAGCGTGGCGAGCCGTGCGGGTACTGCACGGTCGATCTGCGCTGTGTGATTGCCCAGGGGCAGAGCTCGGGCACGTGTGGAGACCTCGGCGCTTCAGGCGATTCGTGCCGCTTCGACGACGAGTGCACGGCGGGGCTGTATTGCAACTCGAACTCCCACACGTGCGAGACGCCGCGCGCGCTCAACGCTGATTGCTCGGGTGGCGCGGAGTGCGTCGAGAACGCGCGTTGCACCTACGAGCAGCCGAACGACGGCGGCTTCACGCCGGAGTACCACTGCCGCTCGTACGACGGCGGCACCATCAACGTGAGCTACTGCCAGCAGACCGAGCCGTAGCGCCGCTCTTTGAGCGCCCAGTGGTTCTGGGTACGCGTCGCGAGCGTTCTACGCGCCGACGATCTGCACACGCTCCCGCGCGGCGTCGGCCAGCGGGAGCGTGTCGTAGCCCAGTGACTTCGCGAGGGTGACTGCATCGTCGCGCTGCCCGCGCGCGGCGAGGTCGAGCAGCCAGCTCCCGGTCGCCGGGTTGCGCCAGAAGTCTTCGTTGAAGCGCTCGCGCAGCTCACGGCGCCACGCGAACTCGAGCGCGTAGCCGTCGAGCTGCAGCAGCCGTTCATCGTGGAGATCGACTTCGAACAGCCCGACGCCACGCTGCGCTTCGACGCCGAGCGCCGGAGACAGGCGCGAGAGGTATTCGTCGTCGAGACCGGCGTTGGCGCCACGGCGCGCGGCTTCGAGCGAAAACCCGGCGTGCGCGGAGAGAACACGAAGCTCCGAGAGCTGACGGAAGGCGAACGCGCGCGCCGCTTCACGCGCCTGATTGGCGGTGAGCCGCAGGTAGCGCTTGAGCCAGCCTTCATCGAGCAACAGCGATTCGAAGAGCAGCCGCACGCCGTGGAGCACGGCGCGATCTCCCAGACGACGCTCCACGAAGGGCAGCGTGCGACCGACGTTCGCGCGTTGAAGCGCGAGCGCCCATTGGCCGAGCCACGTCGCGTACGTCTCGACGCCGAGCCCGGGAGCGAGCAGCAACCGAACCTGGTCAGGCACGCGCAGCTCGAACACGTGCGGCGCTTTGAGTTCGCGCGCCGAGGTGTCGACCGTGAGTCGGCCGTCGGCGTTCGGGCTCAGATTCAAGTCGGTCAGCGTGCGGCTGAGCGCGTGCTGCAGATCTTCGCGGCGGAACAATTCGAACAGCCACGGCGCGAGCCACGTGCGCCGCGCGTCGTGCGCCGAGGCGTTGCGCGCGGTGAGTTGCGGGTCGAGCTTCTTGAGCGCGTAGCCGAGGAGATCTGCGTGCGCGGCTTCGGTGTCGCGAAGCAATGCGCTCGCGGCTTCGAGTCGTGGAGCCGCGGGGCGGCCCTGAATCGTCTCGAGGTACTGCTCCGGCGAGAGCTTGAGCGCGTGCTGCGCTTCGAGACCCATGTCGAGGTGGCGTTGCGCGTGGCTCTGATGCGCGAGGAGTTGTTTCGTGAGTTCCGAAGACAGCGACGCGCGTGATTCACGCGACGCGAGGCGTGGCAGCTCGCGCAGCGCCTCCGCCGGTGTCCACGTCTTCGCGGCCGCGAAGAAGGTGTGCGTTTCGAGGAACGTGTCGCGTTGCTGCGTGGCGCTCGCGCGTTGTGCTTCGACGAAGGCGTACGCGAGGTGACGTCGAAGGAGTTCGAGGCGCGCGCGCTTGCTCTCGTCGACCCGCGGGCTGCTCAGCACTTCATTGATGGCCTGCCAGGCGTCGAGGCGCGCGATCTCAGGCAACTCGGGGATGACGGGGATGCCGGTCTGCGTGCCCGAGGCGACGCGCCAGTCGCGTGAAGCCCGCTGGAAGAAGAGGTCGTCGAGTTCGTCCACCAACGCGTTGAGGGAAAGTTCCACGCCCCAAATCTAACGAAGCCCGCAACCGAATGTCGGTTCGTGGGTTGATGGAACCATGCGCGCACTTTTGGCCGTGATTTTCGTGGTGGTTTCGGCGTGTGGCGTCACACCTCCGGTGAATACCGGGGGCGGCTCGGTGACCGGCGGTGGCGCCGGCGTTTCGGGTGGCGGCTCGGGAACCACTGGCGGAGGCGCGGCCGACTGCAACGCGGGGGCTTCAGCAAGTGTCGACGTCGCGTTGACTGAACGTGGCCCGGTGCGCGGAGTGGTCAGTGACGCGGGCACCGTGAGCTTCCTCGGCATCCCCTATGTAAAGCCACCCACGGGCGAATTGCGTTGGCGGCCGCCTGAAGAAGACGCGACGTGCTGGCCGGGCGTTCGCGAGGCGACGCAGTGGGCTCCGAAGTGCCCGCAGATCGAGCAGGAACAGGGCAGCGCGTTCGACGCCGGCGCGCCCGTCATCGGTGAAGAAGATTGTCTGACGGTGAACGTGTTCACCCCGCAGGCGAACGACGGAGGTCTGCCGGTGATGCTGTTCATTCACGGCGGCGGCAATACCGGCGGCTCGGCGGCGGAGGACGTGGGCACGACCGGCGTGAAGCTCTACGACGGCACCGATCTCGCGGCGCGCGGCGGAGTGGTGGTGGTTACTTTTCAATACCGCATCGGCGCGCTCGGGTTTCTCACGCTCTCGCAGTTGGCTGACGAAACCGACGCGGGTATTTCCGGCAACTACGGCTTGATGGATCAACAGGCCGCGCTGCGCTGGGTGCAGCGCAACATTCACCACTTCGGTGGTGACCCGTCGAACGTGACGTTGTTCGGCGAGAGCGCCGGTGGCCTCGACACCTGCATGCAGTTGGCGGCGCCGGGTTCCGCCGGGCTCTTTCATCGCGCCATCATGGAGAGCGGTTCGTGCATCGCGCTCACCGCGCAGCAGAAGCGCGCGGAAGGTGCGACGTGGCTCGCGTCAACGTCCTGCACCGATACGGCGTGTCTGCGCGCGATGACTCCGGAGCAGTTGATTCGCGCGTACCCGGTCGCAGTGAACATCGGCCAGAAGCGCAGCGCGGTGAGCTGGAACCCGAACGTCGATGGCGTGGTGCTGCCCACGAACCCCCTCGAGGCGCTGCAGGCGGGCACGTCGCACGCGGTGCCATTCATCGTCGGCACGAACGCCGATGAGACGAACCTCGCGATGCCCGCGGTGTCGACGGAGCAACAGTACGAGGCGTACCTCGTCGCGCAGCTCGGGCAGACCATCGCCGACCAGGTCGTCGCGAAGTACCCGGTGGCGACGTACGACACGCCGCGCGCGGCGCTGGTGCAGGTGACGACCGACGCGTTCTTCGGTTGTCAGGCGCGCATGGCGTCGCGCGCGGCGGTGTTGGGTCACGCGAATGTGCCCGCGTACCGCTACCTCTTCTCTCGTGCGCTCGTACCGGCGCGCGGTGCGTTTCATGGTGAGGAGTTGCCGTACGTCTTTCAACGGCTCTCGCGCCTGAGCACTTCCATACCCGCAGATGACCTGAGCGTCGAAGCGTCGATGCTCCAGTTGTGGACGAGCTTCGCGAAGACCGGAGCTCCAATGTCGACCGGGCTCGCGTGGCCGCAGGTCTCGCATGTCGAACCGACGCAGCAGCTCGATGTCTCACTCTCGACGCTCTCGGGTTGGCGCAACGATGAGTGCGATCTCTGGGACGCGCTGGGCGGCATCAACATCCCCGCGCCTCCGTGAATCACGCTGCATTTCCCCTCTCCCGTTTCACGCGAGAGGGTTGGGGTGAGGGCCGAAAATATTCGCCGGGCGCGACACCAAGCACCGCACGGAACTCGCGATTGAAATGCGGTTGATCGAAATACCCCGCTTCAAGCGCGAGCTGCGTGAACGAAGTTCCAGGCCGATGTGCGCTCAAGACCGAATGCACGCGCGTGAGCGACACGAACTGTTTCGGAGCGCAGCCGACTTCACGACGAAATCGTTTCTCGAACGCGTCGTGACTCAAGCCGACTCGCTGAGCGAGCTCACGCACGCGGATCCCCGGCTCGTTGTGAATCACATTCAGCGCGTGCGCAATGAGCGCGTCGGAATCACGCCGCGTGTGTTCAATGAGAAAGCGCTCGAGCGTCGCGACGCGCTCTGAATCTGAACGCGCTTCTTCGACGCGTGATTGCAGCCGGTCGAGTTCGCTTCGTCGAAAGACGGAGTCGAGTGACTCCGTGAGGCCGAAGAACTCGTGGAGTCGATTGCCGAATACGCGGGCCGCTCCGGCCGGATGAAAACGCGCGAGCAGCACGGCGCCGTTGGCTGAAGTGCGCATCGGCCGCGCGTGACGTGAAACGCCGACGAGCGAGAGCTTGGGGAGCCGCGAACCGTCGTCGGTGAATCGCGCGCTGCCGCCGTAGCGAACGCCGAGCACGAAGCCGGTCTCGGGAACGCGCAGGCGGGTCACTTCGTCGCGCGTCTCCACCACCATGAAGTCGCGCACGAACGGCGACGACGCAGCGCTGGGAGCCAGATTCCGCACGGGCGGACAGCTAACGCTGAATTCGTACAAGCGCCACGCGCGCTGACTCGGCGAGGTTGTGCGCGTTCAACCCCAACAGGAGTCACGTCATGGCCGAATTCGCGCTCATCTTTCGTTCAACCCGTTCGCTCACGCCCGAGGAGTTGCCGGTTCGCAACGCGGCTGCGCGTGAGTGGGCGCTCTCGCTGAAGGAGAAGGGTGTTCTGAAGCACGCGTTTCCACTCGAAGAGCAGGTGATGGTTGTTCGGCCCTCACCCCAACCCTCTCCCGAAATCGGGAGAGGGGGTTCCGCGGTCGCGTCGGTGCTGGTGATTGAAGTCGCCGATTTCGACGCGGCAGTGACTCTTGTGAAGGCGCACCCCGGTCTCGCGTTCGGTTCTGAAATCGAAGTGCGTCCGGTGAAGTCGGTAGTAAGCGCGAAGACGTGAAGCGCCGCGTGTTCAACGTCGAAAAAGCGAGCCGGTTGGAGGCCGTGTTGCGCGACGGCCTTTCCATCTCGCATGACGAGGCGTTCGCGCTCGTCAATCGCGGCGCGGTGTACCTCGATGGTAGGCGCGCGAAAGACGCGGGCACGCGCGTCGGGCCTCCGCAGAAGGTCACCGTCGTTCTCGAAGAAGGTGGAGCCGCGGTCACGGACGCCGCGCTCTCAAAACCCAGACTCGTCGTGATCTACGAAGACGACGAAGTGCTCGGCGTGAACAAGCCGGCGGGTATCACCGCGCAGCCGACTCCGGGGCGCGTCGGCGACAGTCTGCTGGACCTCGCGGGCGAATATCTGAAGCGTAACGCGGGGCTCGTGCATCGGCTCGATCGCGAAACGTCAGGCGTCACCGTGTTCGGAAAGACGAATCGCGCGACGTCGGACCTCGCCGAAGCGTTCCGCGAAGGCCGCGTGCAGAAGGAATACGTCGCCATCGTCGCGAGCGGGTTGCCCGATGAAGGCACCATCGAGCTGCCGCTCTCGAGAGACCCTTCACGCCCGGGCCGCTGGCGCGCGAGCAAGAAAGCCAACGGCATCGACGCGCTGACGCTCTTCAAGAAGCTCGACGACGACGGCGTGCACGCGCGCGTCGCGCTGTTCCCGAAGACCGGGCGCACGCATCAACTCCGCGCGCATCTGACCGGCATCGGGTTCCCCATCGTCGGCGACAAGCTCTACGGAGGCGCGGAGGGCCCGCGCTGTCTGCTCCACGCGCGCGTGCTGCAGATCGATCGCCTCGTCATCGAAGCGCCGATCCCCTCCGATTTCATTTGAACGGCAGCAGGTCGCCGGTGAATTGAAACCCGAGACCCATCAGCGGCAGCGCCGCGGGCGTATCCGCTCCCGTGCGGAAGCGATGCTGCGCCCACCACTGCACGAGCAGGAAGATGGTCGGGTTGTTGAAGCCCGCGCCGTCTTCGCTGAAGAACGTGTAGCCGACGAGCGGGCCGACGCGGTGCATGTTGTTGTTCGCCTGCTGAATCGGGTCGCTCGGGTCGTAGTGACGCGACTTCGCGTAGAGCGGCACGGTCAGTGTGTAGCGAACGCCCGCGACGATTCGATTCATGAAGAACTGGCCGAGTACGTCGAGATCGTTGGTGAGCGACCAGCCCTTGTTGGGCATCAGCACGTCGTAGAACTGGTCGTAATACACCCGATCGCCCGGGCGGATGTTCATGCTCCCGTAGATCGCGCGGAAGAAGCTGCGCACCACGACGGGGCCGAATTTGAGGTTCAGGTTCGCGCCGATGGTGACCTCGAAACCGTTGGTCGCCTGGCGATTCGCGGCGTTGTTCTTGATCGACGTGTCGCTGAAGTCCGACTGCGCGCCGGGGAAACTCTGGAGCAGGTTGAAGCTCCCGAAGTACTGAACGAATTGAATCGCCGACCACACGCCGAACACCGTCGACGGGTTGAATTCGACGTAGGGCCCGATCTTCAACATCGCGGGGCTGAACGTCGGCGCGAGGCCGACGCCGATGAAGTTGTCTCGCAGCGCGACCTTGTCAGTCTCGTAGAGCCGGTAGCGGTACATGAACCGCGCGTCGTCGAGCAGACCGAGCGGGTTGTATCGGAGCGCCGTCAGGTTCTTGTACGCGATGCGATGTTGCGGCGGCGCGCGGTCCATCAACATCTGCGCACTCGCCACTCCAGAGATCAGCAGCCCCAGCAGCGCTCCACGTGAAGATCGCATTCGCGGAGTTTCGCCTCAACTCAGGCGACACAGGTGAAGTCTTTGAGTTCTTCTTTGCCGCGCCTCGTCATCCACGAGCGGATTTCGTCGCGTGCGCCCTTCGCGGCGACGCACGAGAGAATGTGTGAACCATCGTCGGGCAACGCGTCGGGGTGAATGACGGGCACGCCGTGAATCGTCTGGCCGAGCTTGCGCGGGTTGAGCTCGATGAAGCGCACGATGGTGCAGCCGCGCGCGGTGAGTCGCTTCGAAAGTTCGCGGCCGGTGTCGGTGGCTCCCCACATCGTGAGCGGGACTCGCGCGAAGAGCCGCGAGAGGTACTCAGCCTTCAACGTCAGGTGCCGATCGAGCGAGTAGCGCGCGTCTTTTCGCGTCGCGCGCGTGTCACTGTCGCGCCAGCGATGGAGCAGGTGCGGCAGGCAACTCAAGCGCGCACCGGCCTCGAGAAAACGCAGCCACAGCTCCCAGTCTTCGGGGAAATCGCCGTCGCGCCACGCGCCGATTTCTCGCAGCGGTTCAGCGCGCAGCAACATCGTCGGGTGACACAGCGGCGACTCGATGAAGCGGTCGCGAAACAGCAGCTCCGGCGACGTGAGTGACGAGAGCCATTGCCCGTAGGTCTGGAAGTTCGGGCTCGGAGGATGATCGTCTCGGAAGATCTCGACGCCGGTCCCCACGCCGGCCCACGAGGGGTTTTCATCGAGCGCTCTCACGCTGAGCTCGAAGCGCGTGGACAATGACTCGTCGTCACCATCCATCCGCGCGATGAGCTCGCCGCGTGCTGCACGCAACCCGAGGTTCAACGCGTGGGGAATGCCGAGGCCCGTCGTCGACAGCACGCGGATGCGCGGGTCGTTGAACGCTTCGAGCTTCTCGCGCGTCGCGTCGGTCGAGCCGTCATCGATGGCGATGAGCTCGAAATCGCCGAACGTCTGCGCCAGCACGCTGCGCACCGCCAGCTCGATGGTG
Source organism: Myxococcota bacterium (assembly GCA_048498275.1). GTDB lineage: Bacteria > Myxococcota > Myxococcia > Myxococcales > Myxococcaceae > Archangium_A. Next base: position 13,306 of record JBEHYH010000036.1, read on the forward strand.
CTCTCCGCGTTCCTCGCCGGGAGCAGCACGCTGATGCGCGGCGAGCTCATCTGCGCGTGAGCCACGACGCCGCGACGAACACGAGGCCGAGCAGCGCGAACAGTGACGGGAAACCCCAGAGCGCGCCCGCGTCGTCGATGCTCGCGTCCTGGGGCTTGGCGGGGTCGTAGAGCACCGTCACCGTGTCGTCTTCCTTGAACCCGAAGATGAGCCCGTTTTGCGCGTAGGTGATGGCCTGGCCGCTCGGCACCCGAAAGCGGATCTCGGGGTGTGAGCCGCCCGAATTGAGCCACACCACGGTGCCCTCGGTTTTCTGCGCACGAGCGATGAACGAGCGGATGGTGAAGAGCTGCCACGCCGAGAACAGCAGCACCACCAGGCCGACGATGGCGAAGACGAGGGCCCGTGTTTTCTTCATGGCCGAAAACCTTACACACGTTCAGTGCTTTCTCCCCGTGCGGAAGCACGTAGATTCAACCCCTGATGTCGACGGACGAACACGGCACGACAACGCTTCTCGATGTGTCGGGCGAGTATTCGGAGCCGCACATCACCGACCCGTACCTCGATGAAGTGCGCATGGCGGTCTCGATGCACGCGCGCATCGCGGCGCGGCGTACGCGTGAAGGTTCGCCGATGGACGGGTTTCAGGAGCTCGTGCGCGCGGCGCGCAAGCTGCCGATGAATTCGCGGCTCGCCGCGGCGCTCGTCACCTGGTCGCTCAAGGCAGGGACGATGGTGGTCGCGAAGCTGCTCATCGGTGAGCGGCTCGAAGATGCCGAAGGTGAAGAGCGGCTCGACGTGCAGCGGCAGTTGGCGCGCCTGGCGCGGCGCTCAGACGAGCTCGAGAGCGCGCAGGAGATGCTCTCCATCATCCTCGCGGAGAACCCCGGAGATCGCCGCGCGCGCTCGGCGCTCAACGCGTTGCTGTTCCGCCGCAAGAGCTGGGAAGAGCTCGACGCGTCGCTCGACAAGGAAGTGCGCGAGCTCGTGCAGCGCGGGCAGTTGAAGGCGGCGTCGCGTTCGGCGCTGCGGCGGGCGCGGTTGTGGGGCGAGACCCTCGATGACCCGGCGCGCGCGGCGCTGCGCGCGATGCAGGCCGCGCAGTTCGCTGAACAGGCGCGCGATTTTCAGGCGGCGTTCGCGTTGCGTGTGCTGTGGCTGCGCAATCTCCATCGCGCGACGGCGCCGGGCCGCGCGCTCGATGAAGCGGCGAAGCTGGTGTTGTCGCTCGGTGAGAAGACGGGCCAGCAACAGGTGGCGCGCGCGGTCGTCGATGAGCTCAAGGCCGACGCCGATGTCCCGGGGAACACGTTGTCGCTCTCGGGTGAGATGCCGACGCCGACTCCGAAGCGCCGCACCACGCAGCTCGAACTGATGGCGATCGCTGATGCCGTGGGCGCGCGCCCCGAGGCCGCGGCGATTCTCGCCGTCGCGGTTCGCGAAGGCCCGGCGCCGCAGGCCGCGCAGAAGCTCGAAGCCCACTTCATTCAGCGCGGCGCGTGGCGCGAACTGGCCGAGTTCTACCGGGAGCAATCGGCGCGCGCGGTGAGCCGCGAAGACAAGGCGCATTGGGGCGAGAAGTTGGCCGAGCTCCTCGAGAGCGAACTCAAGGACGTCGAAGGCGCCGCGCGTGCGTGGGCGGAGGTCGCGGCGGCCACGGGCGATTCACGCGCGGTCTCCGAACAGGTGCGGTTGCTGGAACAGAAGAAGGACAATTCGGGCATTCAACGCGCGCTCGACGCCGGCGTTCGCAATGCGCGCACGCCGCCGGAGAAAGCGCGCGCCTATGTGATTCGCGCGCAGGAGGCCGTGACCCGGCAGGCGCTCGACGCGGCGAAGGCCGACTTCGAAGCCGCGCTCGAAATGTCGCCCGGGTACGTCGAGGCGGTCGCGGGGCTCGCGGAGTTGTCGCCCGACGCAGGCCGGCTGCGCACGTTCGAACAGGCGCTCTTCAATCTCTCGCGACGTCAGCCGGGGCGCGGTGAATTGTTTCGCCGGCTGGCGCGGCTCGCTGATCTGCTGCGCGACGCGAAGCTGGCGCGCAGCGCGTGGGCCGAGGTCGTCGCCGAGATTCCCGGAGATGAAGAGGGCACCACGCGGCTGGCGACGTTGACGCGCGCGGCGGGTGACGAGAACGGTCTCGAGCAGCAACTGCGTGCGTCGATCGCGCGTGAACCGCGTGGGGCGAAGGCGCGCCAGTGCCGCATGGAGCTGGTCACGCTGCTCGAGCGCAACGGCCGTTTCCCCGACGCGCTCGTGGAGCTCAAGGAGGCGGTTCGCTACGAGCCCGGTCATCGCGAAGCGTGGGTCGCGTACGCGGAGCGGATGATCGTCGCCGGTACCAATGATGGTGAAGCGGCGTGGGCGCTGGAGAACGCGGCGACCGCGACCGAAGACCCCGCGCAGCGCGTGCGCATCTGGCAGCGGCTCGCGCGCTTCTGTCGAGATCGCCTGCGTGACCCGGCGCGCGCGGAGATCTTCGAGAAGCGCGTGGCCGCTGCGGCGATGCCGAAGCAGACGGTGACGCACGCGGAGATCGTGAAGCTGCCTCCGAAGGAGCGCGCGCTGAAGTCGCCGTTCGACGCCGAGGAGAAGACCGCGCGCGAGTTCTACGAAGACTTCGCCAGGAAGACCCAATCGCGCGTCGAACCGGAGCCTCCGCCGAAGGCGCATGCGCGCGTCGCACCGCACGTGATGCGGCAACTGCGCGAGCCGATCGTCGGCGGTGCGGCAGCCGAAGAGGTCGACACCGGGGAGACGCCGCAGACCACCGAGACGCCGGTCGAGCTCGGTGACCCGGAAGTCGCCGTGCCGTCGTCACTCGGCCCGTCTCCACGCAAAGCCGACGCGGAGCGCACCGCGCTGTTCGAGCACGTGCGCGCGAACCCGCTCAACCCCGACGGCTACAAGATGCTCGCCGAGCACTTCGACGGCGCGAGCGACCCCGCCCGGCAGACGTTGATGCTGGAGATCGCGCGCGCGCTCGAAGGAGATCCGCACGCCGCGCCGCGAGCGCCCCGGCTCATTCTCACGGAGGCCGACCGCGCGAATCTCCGTCACCCGAGCCTGCGCGGTGAAGCGGGTGAGCTGCTGAGTCTCGTCGGCGTGGTGTTGTGCCGGCTCAACCCCGCGCGCGGCAAGGAAGCAGGCAGCGACGATGAGTTCTCACTCGATTCAGGGCGCGGCGCGAAGGCGGTCGCTGACTCGCTGCTCACCGGCGTTCGCGTGTTGGGCGTGCGCGCGCCGGCGGTGTACCTGACGCCCGAAGCGGGCCCGCCGCTCTCGCTGGTCTACACGTCAGAGCCGCGAATTCTCGTCGGCCGCATGGCGCTGCGAAAGGAAGTGAGCGACGCGGAGCTGCGCTTCTTCTCGGGTCGCGTGCTCTTCACGCAGCAACCCGAACTGCTCGCGTTGCGCAGCCTGCGCCGGGAGCAATTGCTGCGCGGGCTGGTGCTCGTCGCGCAGGTCGCCGAAGGCCGCGCGTCGGCCGTCGAGATGAAGATCTTCCGCGAGGTCGTACCGCAGCGCGCGTGGGAGCGGATGCGCCAGCTCGTTCGCGCGGCGGGCACCAACGTCGACCTCGCGGCGCTCGCCGAAGGTGCGCGTCATTCGGCGAATCGCGCGGGGCTCGTGGTGTGCGGTGGCGTGGCTCCGGCGATCGCGAGTCTGCGTGCGAAGCGCGCCTTGCCCAGCGAGATGATCGAGCTGGTTCGATTCGCGGCGAGCGAGCGTCACTTGCAGCTGCGAAATCGCAATTTGCCGGGCAGATAGGCGCCGTGGCTCCGGTTCTCGCGATCGATGGTGCGTCTCGCTTCTACGTGAAGCTGCTGTCTTCTCCCGGGCGCGTGCTGGTGCTGGGCGCGGGCGATGGCGTGGTGGCTTCAGCGCTGGCGATGCGTGGTCATGACGTCACCGCCGTCGAGCCGTCGGCGTCGCTGCGTGAGGTCATCGAAGAGAAGCGCGGAGGTACCACGCTCACCATCGTGAGCGACGACCCGCGCACGCTCGACCTCGCGGCGCGTTTCTCGCTCGTCATCGCTCCGAATCAAGCGCTCGGGCTCGCGCAGTCGCCCGATGAAGTGCACGCGATGCTCTCGGTGATGGCGAAGCACCTCGACCCCGGAGGGACGTTCGCGCTCGACCTGCTCGTCGACGTCGAGGCGTCAGACGCGCGTCGCGCGCGCCCGTTTCCTCATCTGCGTGAACGGGGTGACGCGATTCATCCACTCTCGCCGCTGCGGCTGCCGCCCGCGGTGCTCGATGAGGTGTTGGGAGCGGTCGGTCTCGAAGCGCGTGAACGCTACGGAGACTTCGTCGAGACGCCGTTCAGCGCGACCTCGCGGCTGCAGGTCGTCTCGGGTGGAAGACGTTAGGCGAGCAGCTCGTCGACCGCGTTGAGCAGGCTCGAGAGCCATTGTTCCTGCGCGTGGCGCATCGTCTCGGCCTTCGTCGAACCGGGCTGCGTGGGTGAGGCGAGCGCCTCGAGCTCCGAACGCACCGCCTCGGTTTCGAACGCGAGCAGCGCGGTGCCATCTTTCGCGGCGCGGTGCAGCCGCTGCGTCTGCTGCTGGGCCCACGATTCGAAGCTGAGGAACAGCTCCGGAGAATCGCCGAGAAGCGACGAGATTTCGTTGAACGCGGGAACGAGGTGACGATGTACGACAGACATGCCGCGGCTGATGTGCACGGCGAGTGCCAAAACGGTTACGAGAGAATTTGGGGCTGATACCTGGGTCAAACGCGCCGCGTCTTTCATCCATGAAATCCATCCTTGTGATTCGCTACAGCGCGTTGGGCGACGTGGTGCTCGCGACGAGCATCCTCCCCGGGTTGCGCGCGAGGTATCCAGGTGTGCGCATCGAGTGGCTCACCGGCGAAGCGTTCGTCGGGCTGCTCGAAGGCGTGGCCGACCGGGTCATCGGTTTTTCGAGGGCTGCGCGTTCTCTGGCGGTCGCGGACGTGAAGGGCCGCTTCGACTTGTGCATCGATTTGCAGAACAAGCTCTGGTCACGGCGGGTGGCGATGGCGGCGGCTCCGGAGCGGCTCACGTTCGCGAAGCGTGACGCGTGGCAGGCGCTGAAGTCGTTGGTGGGCGCGGACACGATTCTGAATGGCGCGCACGCGACGGAGTTCTACGCGCGGACCGCGGGCGTCGAGGCGGCTCCGATTTTCCTGAACGACAACGCTTCAACGCGCGCTGCTGAGCTGCTGCCAGCGGGTGTGCGTTGGGTCGCGGTCGCGCCGGGTGCGTCGAAGGAGAACAAGCGCTGGCCGGCTGAACGTCTCGCGGAGGTCGCGCGGCAATTTCGCGCCGAGGGTTTTCGAGTCGCGCTCTTCGGCGGCCCGATGGATGGTGAGCTGCTGAGCGTCTTGCGCCCCCACGTCGATGTCGATCTGTCGAATGAGGAGCTGGTGGTGCTCGGCTCGGCGTTGAAGCGCGTGGAGTTGCTGATCGGCAATGACTCCGGGCTCGTGCATGTGGCCGGCGCGATGGGCACGAAGGCGCTCGCGATTTTTGGTCCGACGTCCGTGAATCGTTGGGGCCCGCGCTCGAATGGAGTCGCGGTGACGCTCGGCCTCGCGTGTTCACCGTGCAGCAATCATGGCGGCGCGAAGTGTCCGCTCGGGCATCACGACTGTCTGCAGAAGTTGGATGTGCAGCGTGTGATGACTGCAGCGAGACGGTTGCTCAATCAGTGAGTGGGCACGGGTGTTCGAGTGTCTCGGCGTTGCTCGGTACGCGCTGGCTCTCGGCACGACGCGAACTTCACGAAGCCGAGAGGTGAAGGGGTCTCCGGACCCGACATCGTTGCTGTCGCTTGATGAAGTCTGCGTGGAATCGAGGGCACATTCGCGACGTGCACACTCGAGACACAACACTCAACGCGTTCTGTCTGCCGAATCGAGCCAGATGGTGACCGGCCCGTCATTCACGAGCGCGACTTTCATATCGGCTGCGAACACGCCTTCTTCAACCGTGAGCCCCGCGGCGCGCGCCTTCGTGCAGAACAGCGCGTACAGACGTTTGGCTTCAGTCGGCTCCATCGCGGTGATGAAGCTCGGCCGCCGGCCCTTCTTCGTGTCGGCGTAGAGCGTGAACTGACTCACCGCGAGCATCGTCTTCGTGGTGTCGAGCAGCGACAGGTTCATCTTCCCCGCCGCGTCTTCGAAAATGCGCAGCCCGGAGATCTTGTCGAGCATCCACTCGAGCTCCACCTCGGTGTCGCCTTGCCCCACGCCCAGCAACACGAGCAGCCCCTGACCGATCTGCCCGGTCACCTGACCCTCGACTGTCACCGACGCACTCGTTACCCGTTGCAGCACTGCGCGCATCGGGCGGTTTGTACTTCAAACTTCTTCACGCCGATCGATGCAGACACTTCACACTCGGCACCTACTTTCTTTTTGCGAGACGCCATTCACGGCGCCGCTTCAAGAAAGGGAAACACCATGTTTGGAGTTCTGATTGGAGTCGTCAGCGCCATCGGGTTCTTCAAGGTTCTTCGTTGGGGCCGTCGCGGCTACGGCTGGCGCGGCGGAGGCCGTCGTCGTTGGGTGATGCGCCGGCTGTTCGAGCGCCTCGACACCACGCCGGGTCAGGAGAAGGTCATCGAGGCCGCGGCCGACAACGTCGAGCGCGCGGCGCGCAAGGTTCGTGAAGACTTCTTCACCTCGCGCACCGACATCGCCGGCGCGTTCCGCGGCGAGAACTTCGACACCGCGAAGCTCGATGAGCGCTTCGCCGCGCATCAGGCCGCCGTCGACGACGTGAAGAAGGCGATCCGCGAAGGCATGCAGTCGATTCACGAAGCCCTGAACCCCGACCAGCGCAAGGCCGTCGCCGACCTCATCGAGTTCGGCCCCCGCGGCATGCACGGCGGGTGCGGTCGTCATCACCGGTTCAACCACCACCATGCGGTCAGCGTCTGAAGGAAGAAAGGGAACAACACCATGCGACGAGCTCTTCTTGTTCTGTGCGGTCTGGGGATGTTTTTCGGCTTCGGCTCCGCCATCGCGCACGCGCGCTACGCGGCGCACAACGGCTGGGGTCACCACGAATGCGGCGGAGGCGACTGGCAACAGCGCTCTTCGTGGCGCGACGACTGGCGCCGTGACGATTTCCGTCAGGCAGCTCCCGCCCCCGCTGCAGCCCCGGCAGTCGCCGCGCCGATCGTAGTCGCGCCTGCTCCGGCGGCGGCTCCGATGCAGCCCGCGCCGCAGATCTTCGTCATCACCGTGCCGACCGGCGTCGCGCAGCCCGCGCCCGCCCAGGTGGTGCTGACCCCGGCGCCGGTGCAACAGGCGGCTCCTTCGCCGTCCACCAACGCGCAGTAATTGGTTATGTCCGCCGGCATGGCCTCCCGCGTTCTGTTGATCGACGACGATGTTCGATTGCCTGATCTGCTTCGCGAGTATCTCGAGCAGAACGGCGTGGCATTGACGCATGCACCTGACGGTGCGCGGGGCCTGTCGGCGTTGGAAGGGGGCGGCATCGACGCGGTGCTGCTCGACGTGATGATGCCGGGCATGGATGGGCTCGAGGTGTGCAAACGAATCCGCACCAAGAGCAACGTGCCGGTCATCATGCTCACCGCGCGCGGCGACGAGACCGATCGCGTGGTGGGCCTCGAAATGGGAGCCGATGACTACATCGGCAAACCCTTCAGCCCGCGTGAACTGCTCGCGCGTCTGCGTGCGGTGCTGCGCCGCGTGCGCCCTGACGTGATGAACGAGCAGCTCATCGCCGGTGACATCTCGGTCGACGTGCCGTCGCGCGTGGCCAGCAACAAGGGCGCCCCCATCGATCTCACCGGCATCGAGTTCGACATCCTGGTGGCGCTGGTGCGCAGGGCAGGGCGGGTGGTGCCGCGCGACGCGCTCCTCTCTGAAGCGGGCCGCGGAGACGTGGTGGTCGGTGAGCGCACGGTCGACGTGCACATCAGCCACCTGCGACAGAAGCTCGGCGATGACCCGCCGAAGCTCATCAAGACCGTGCGTGGCGTCGGCTACGTGCTGACGAAAGACTGAGATGTACCGCGACTTCCGCCATCACCATCACCGCCACCACGCGTTCCGCCGCATGGGCCCCATCGGGCGCTTCGTGCGCGCGAAGCTGCGCCGCAGAATCTTCGCGTGGTTCCTCGGTGGCATCGTGATGACGGGCCTCTTCACCTCGGGCGTGCTGTTCGCCGTCGCGCGCATCAACGAGCCGGAATGGGCGCATCAGTGGGAAGGCGCGCAGGGTTGGTTCGGTAAACAATTCGCGAACACGTGGAACGACCCGGCGGCGCGCGAACGCTACGCGCGTGAGACGGCGAAGGATCTCGGCGCCGAGGTCGAGCTCACTGACACGCAGGGCGCGAAGGTGTTCTCCACCGAAGGCGGTTGCCAGGGGCAGGGCCGCGGCTTCATCGCGCCGGTCATCAGTGGCGGCTCGAAGGTCGGCAACGTCGCGATCTGTTTCGTGCATGCGTCGCCGCTCCGCTGGCAGTGGATGGTGATGGCGGCGGCGTTTCTGTTCGCGATGTGGAAAATCTCTGGCGGCGTGGCGCGGCGGCTGGCGAGCCCACTCGATGAGCTCGCCGGCGTGGTGCGCCGCATCGGC
>JBEHYH010000037.1:0-21880 GCA_048498275.1 Myxococcota bacterium
ACCCCGCCGCGGCCGTTCTTCGCAACCTGCTGCATGGCTATCGCCATGAGAACCGGCGGTTCCACGTCGTGGAGTCGACCGAAATGTCCTTCTCCTTGAGGATTGCGTAGACCTGACGCACGTCGTCTTCGGAGATGATTTCGCGCAGGCCGACCTGACCGATCTTGTTGATGGGGATCAGGAAACGGCCACCGTTCTTCTCGAGCATCTTCAGCACGTAGAAGCTCTGCCGCTGACCGGCGACCTCCGTGTGCTCGATGCCCACCACTTCGCCGACTCCGTGCCCCGGGTAGACCGCTTTGTCGCCTGGCTTGAACAAAATTTCACCTCGTACTGCGTTTGAGAAGCCGCGCGGCATGCAGTACCTACCGTGCGAAGTCAATGTAATTACCACATCTTTCGCTTGACTACAACATCCCACCCTGCCGTAGCGTTCAGCGTCAGACGGTCGGGAAGGCGGGTGGGTCATGGGGTGGAGTTGGTGGGCGCTGGGCAATCGCCCGGCGGTGTTTCCTGTTCTGGCGGCGGTGCTGGGCGTGGTGTTCGGCCCGCTCGTCGCGTTGCCGTGGTGGCTGTGGTTCGGCTTCGGGGCTGCGCTGTTGGCGCTCTCGGCGTGGCGTGACGCGCGTACCGGCGGCGTGCTGTTGGGCCTCGCGGGGGCGCTGGGTCTGGGCGCCTGGCTCGCGGAGCTGCACGTCGATGTCTCGCCACCCCGCGTCGGCGTGCCGGTGTCCTTCGAAGCCGAAGTGGAGCGCGTCACGCCGCATGGTCTCGCGGTCAACGTCCTCGCGGTCGACGATGTTCCAGCGCGCTTTCGCGCGAGCCTGACGCTCGGAGGGACGCAGCTCGTGCCCGGTCAACGTTTCCGCGCGGTGACGGCGTTTCGCTGGGTGCAACCGGCGTCGAACCCCGGCGAGTGGAGCCGTTCGGTCTGGGCGTGGCGACGCGGGCAGATCGTGACGGGCTCGGTGCAGCCGTCGCGCGTGGTGGTGCTGAGCGCGGCGCCGGCGTGGCGGCGTTGGCTCGAGTCGTCGCATCGTTCGCTGGGCGAATCAGTTCGTGCGTTGAGCGATGACGAGGCCGCGAACGCGTTGGTGCTGACGCTCGCGGCCGGTGAACGCGCCGAGCTCGGTGATGCACTCGAAGACACGTTCGCGCGCAGCGGCCTCGCGCATGTGCTGTCGGTGAGCGGGCTGCATGTGGCGGTGCTGGCGTTCACCTTGTTCGCGTTGTTGCGCTGGTTGCTCACGCGACGCATGTGGATTCGTTCGCGAGATCCACGCGCGCTCGCCGCTCCACTGTCGCTGCCGTTGATCTGGGCGTACGTGGTCTTCACCGGCTTGCAAGCGCCCGCGGTTCGTTCAGGGCTGATGTGTTCGCTCGTGTTGTGCGCGTACCTCGTGCGCCGCCGGAGCGATCCCCTCAACGCCATCGCACTCGCGGCGCTCGTGATGCTCGCGTGGGACCCCTCAGCGCTCTTCGAGTTGTCGGTGCAGCTCTCGTTCATCGCGGTGCTGTCGTTGGTGTTGTTGTCGCCGTTGCTGCGTGAGGCGATTCCCGTCGCGCCGCCCTCGCCTGCGACGCAGACCGGTTGGCGTCTGCGTCTGGCGCGATGGAGAGAGACGGCGCTGCAGACCTTCACGGCGAGTCTCGCGGTGACGCTGGCGTCGGGCCCGTTGATGGCGCTCGCGTTTCAACGCGTGAGCTTCGCGGGCTTGCTGTCGAACGTGGTGACGTTGCCGTTGTCGGGGTTGCTCACGCTGGTCTCGGCATCGGGCGCGGCGCTGCACGTCATCTGGAGCCCGCTCGCGATTCCCGTGCTCTGGCTCGGGGTGCAGTTGTCGAAGGTGTTCATCTTCATCGCTGAGGTGTTCGCCGCGGCACCGGGAGCGACAGGCACCCTCGCGGCTCCGACTGCGTGGGTGATGTTCGCGTGGTGGCTCGGGCTCGCGTTGCTGGTGCTGACGCGCGATCGCTGGCGCTGGCTCGCGCTGATCGCGCCAGCCGCGTTGTGTCTTCATCTCATCGGCCCGCGCGAGCGTGGCTTGACCGTCACCTTTCTCTCCGTCGGTCACGGTGACGCGATCGTCGTTTCATCTGCGGGGCATCACGCGCTCATCGACGCCGGCGGAGTTCCCAACGGCAGCGACCCGGGCCGGCGCGTGGTGCTTCCTTTTCTGCGCCAGCGACGAATCAACGAACTCGATCTCACCGTGCTCACCCACGCGCACCCCGATCACGCGCTGGGAATGATGGCGGTGCTCGATGAAGTGCCGACCAGGCGATTGTGGATTCACGACGGAACCGAGCCCGGCGAACTGATGGATGAAGTGCTCGCCGCAGCCGGCGATGCGAGCGTCGAAGAGAAGTGCCTCGGTGCGTCTGACTTCGTGCTCGGTGACGCGACGTTCAGCGTGAAGTCACCCTGCGCGAACGGTTTCCGTGAAGAGAACGACGCGTCGCTGGTGCTGTTGTTGCGGCATGGAGACGTCACCTTCCTGCTCACCGGTGACATCGAGGCGGAGACCGAAGCGAACATCGATATTGGGCCAGTGACGGTGATGAAAGCGCCACATCATGGGAGCGATACGAGCTCGACGGCTCCCTTCGTCGCGCGCACGAAACCGAAGCACGTCGTGTTCTGCGTCGGGCGAAACAATCGCTTCAACTTCCCCCGGCCCGATGTCGTGCGCCGGTGGGAATCAGCCGGCGCCGAATGCCATCGCACCGATCTCGACGGAGCCATCACCTTCATCAGCGATGGTCACGACGTCACCGTCGACACCTTCTTCCCCGCGCCCACTCGTGCGCGGAGGAGCGCAGACCAAAACTGAAGGCATCTGAGGTGCGACCTGCATCGCGCGTGATGCTCGATGCCGGCTTTCGCGTTCCGGCTGACCGCGAAGAGCAGAGAAACTTTGAGCTCCAATCGCGCGCTCAAGTCGCTGACGATCGCCACGCAGCAACGAACGCCCAGATGAACAACGCGCTCGCACCGGCGATCCCGAGAATGCGGCCTTCGATCAGGTAGTGCATCTTGTCCAACGCGCCGATGGTCGCAGCCACCGCCGACGACGCCAGAAACGTCGCCACCAACCATTGGCGCCCACGCCCGCGCGCCCACTGCAGCACCAACAGCGAGAGCGCGACGTCGGCCAGCAACGAGAACGGGAGCTCCACGAGCAGCAAGGTGAGCACCGGCGGAGTCAGTCGCGCGAACGTGGTCGTCCACTGTTCGCGAAGCGATTCCGTGTTTCGCAGCAACGACACCACGAGCGATGCGCCGACCCATACGCCGACGCTCCCGAACACCGACAACGCGCCCCACCCTGCACCGAACGTCGCCGCGGTCAGCGTCGTGGTGTCTTTGAGGAGCACACGTGACGCGTTCATTCGACCCGCGATGCAGAGCGCCGTCGTGATCACCGCGCTGATCATCGCCCAGGGCACCTGCTCCGGCGCGTCATCGCCGAAGCGGTGATGCAGCCACGAGTCGATCGGGAGATGCCAGATGCCGCGGAGGACCTTCTCGAACACGAAGCACATCAACATGCCGAGCACGAACGTCCTGGAAGACGCGTCGAGCGTCGCGCGGAGAATCAGGAACGCGAGGAGTGGCATGAGCAGCGCGAGCAACACCGCCGCTTCCACCAACAGCACCGACCCCTCGTACCCGCTCGGCATGCGGGGAAACACATCACGGCTGAATCAGGAAGTCCTTCACCACGCCCATGTGCTGCATCGAGCCCGCGTCGGAATCTCCCGAGAGCGCGGGCGCGAGGTCGTCGATCGGCGTGTAGCCGCGCGTGTCGACAACGAGCCCTCCGTCGAACTGATTGCTGCCGATGACGGTCGGCACCTGCAGCGCGGCGAGACAGTTCGACGCGAGCACGTGGTCGTACGGCTTGCTGCGATCGCGCGTGGTGTTGCCGTTGTTGAATTGATCGAGCGGGTACGGCGCGGTCACCTTGAAGCGCGGAGCAAACGTGCTGAACACCGCTTCGTTGCGCGTGTTGGTGTTGAAGTCGCCGCCGACCAGCACGTACGCGTACGGCGAAACGCCGGCGTCGAGCTGCCCCATGATCGTCATCGCATCGAGGTTGCGGTCTGACGCATTCGACGTGAGCAGGTGCACCGAGATCGCCAGCAGCCCACCGCCGGGGAAGTCGATCTTCGCCCACACCAGTTCGCGATCCGGCGCGGCGCCGTCCCATTCGCCAGATTCCAGAATCGGGTACCGGCTGATGATGCCGTTGGGAATGTTCCCCGAGCCGCGCGCCCACGAGAAGTCGGGGCCGAAGGTGTCGAGCACGAACGCGGAGATGTCGTCGTCGCTGCGGCTGCCGTAGTTGAACTCCTGAATCAGCACGATGTCGGGCTGCGCGCCGGCCATGATGCGCGCGCCGTTGCCGGGGTCGTACGAAGAGAAGTCGCCGCTCGTCAGATTCGCCGCCATCACGCGCAGCGTGAACGGCGCTCCACCTTGCGGAACCGGGCAGCCCGGCGGGCCGGCATCGACGACACCTGAATCAATCACTCCCGCGTCGAAGCCCGCGTCTTCTTCACCGGCGTCGGGCGCTCCCGCATCCTCCACACCCGCGTCTTCACCTGCATCGATCTCGCCTGCATCAACGCCCGCGTCGATCACACCGGCATCGATCTTCACGCCCGAATCAGGTTCGACATGCGGCGCCACGCCGCACGCGGCGAGCACCATCAGCAACAGCGCACGTTTCATTTCTTCGTCTTCCGCTTCTTCGGAGCAGGCGGAACACCCGCGTCCACTTCGGGAACCCCGGCGTCGACAGGTTCAATTTTCGGCGGCGGAGGCGGCGGTGGAATCGACCCGTCGTCGAGCTTCGCGAGCATCACCGGCGTCGCGGGCAGGCTCAGCACCAGCCGCTGTTCGAGCCGCGCCGCGCGCTGGTCGACGTCGGTCTTCACTTCGACGCGCACGCCGAGCCCGCTCTGCTGTTCGAACGAACGCGTACCGGTGAGCGCCCATTCGTGCCCGCCTTCGGCGGTCATCACCTGATTCGCCGTGTTGCGATACTTGAGCCGCACGGTGACCGCGTGTTTGCCCGGCTCGACGTTGCCTTCCCACGCGACGGCGTTCGGCGTCGCGGCCGCGGTCAGCAACTTCGCTTCGGGCGTCTTGAGCGTCACCCCGTCGAGCTGAAACTCAGCCTCGAGCAGATCGAAGTTCGCATCAGACACTTCGACGTATTCGATGCGTACGCGGGTCGGCACCGGAGCGGTGAGCCCCGCGAGTTCGCGCTCGAGTTCTTCACGCGCGGCTTTGGTCTTCGCGTCTTCTGCGAAGGCGACGGTCGCGAACAGCAGGAAGAAGACGACGCGCTTCATCCCGGTTCGGCCACCCGCGCGCCGAAGAGTCGATTCACCGACTCGAGCAGCTCGTCGCTGACCTGCACCTTCATACCCGAGCTCCACAGCGCCTCTGCTTCGCCGGGCATGTGCAGCGCGACCGCGATCGGCGTTGCGCCGGCGTGCTTCTTCGCGATCTCCGCGAGCTTCGAGAGGTTCTCTTCGGTCGCCATGTCGACGTGCAGTTTCAATTCGAGGCGCTTCACGCGCTTCTCACGCACTTCCTTCAGCGACTGAATGTCGTCGACGATGAGCTCGGCCTGCGGGTTCTCTTCATCGCGGCTCATCTGCACGGTGCCGGTGACGAGCAACGCGTCGTCGCTCTTGAGCAGATGTTCCCACTGCTCGTACCCCGGCTTCGGCCCGGCCTTGCCCCACTTGCCGTTCGGGCCCTGCACACTGCGCGTGCCATCTTTGCCGGGGAACACCACGAGCTCGATCGAGCCCGACAGATCTTCCAACGTGACCCAGGCCATGCGCTTGCCGGTCTTCGTCGGGCGCTCACGCATCGCCGCCACGATGCCCGCGATGGTGATCTTGTCGTCGCGGCGCAGGCGCTGAATCGCGGTGATGGGCCGCGCGTAGCGCTTGAGCTCCTTCTGGTACGCGTCGAGCGGGTGGCCAGAAACGTAGAAGCCGATGACGGCCTTCTCGTTCGAGAGCTTCTCCTTCTCGGTCCACGGCTCCGACACCGCGTATTCGTCGCGGCCGCTCTTCCCCGCGCTCGCCGGAGTGCTCAACATGTCGAACATGCTCGACTGACCGACCGCGATGTCTCGCTGAGTCGACGAGCCGCGTTCGAGCGCGATCTTCACCGTGTCGAACAGTTGCTTGCGATGACGCTTCTCGAAGTCGAACGCGCCGGCAGACACCAGCGACTCCAACACCTTCGAGTTCACGCGCCGACCGTCGACGCGCTCGGTGAAATCGAACAACGACTTGAACGGGCCATTCTTGCGCGCTTCGAGGATCGCTTCGATCGCCGATTCACCGACGCCCTTGATGCCGCCGAGCCCGAAGCGGATTTTTCCGTCGACGGCGCCGAACGCGAGGTCTGATTCGTTGATGTCGGGCGGCAGCACCTGGTACCCGGCCTGACGCGCTTCCGCGATGTGGAGCACGACCTTGTCGGTGTTGTCCTTCTCCGAGGTCAGCAGCGCGGCCATGAACTCGACCGGGTAATGCGCCTTGAGCCACGCAGTGTGCACGGTGACGAGGCCGTACGCGGCGGAGTGCGACTTGTTGAAGCCGTACTGCGCGAACTTCTCCATCAAGTCGAAGACGCCGTTGGCGATCTTTGGGTCGACGCCCTTCTTGCCGGAGCCCTCGAGGAACTTGGTGCGTTCCTTGGCCATCTCCTCGGCCTTCTTCTTGCCCATCGCGCGGCGAAGGAGATCTGCGCCGCCCAGCGAATAGCCGCCGAGCACCTGCGCGATCTGCATCACCTGCTCCTGGTAGACGATGACGCCGTAGGTATCCTTGAGCACCGGCTCCAGCGTGGGGTGCGGGTACGTCACCTTGTCGCGGCCGTGTTTGCGGTCGATGTACACGTCGACCATGGTGCGCCCGTCTTCGAGCTTCTGATCGAGCGGGCCGGGCCGGTAGAGCGCGCCGGCGGCGATCACGTCTTCGAAGCGCGACGGCTTCATCTTCATCACCATTTCGGTGAAGCCCGATGACTCCATCTGGAAGACGCCGGCCGTATCGCCCGCCGAGATCAGCTCGTACGTCGCGTTGTCATCGATGGGGATCTTCTCGCGCTCGAGCTGTTCATTCGGCGCGCGCTTGCGATTGACGAGGTTGATCGCGTTCTGGATGACGGTGAGCGTCTTGAGGCCGAGGAAGTCGAACTTCACCAGACCGGCCTTCTCGACCTCGTCCTTCGCGAACTGGGTGACGAGCGTGGTTTCACCGGCGGGCCGGTACACCGGCACGTATTCCCACAGGGGCTGATCGGCGATCACCACGCCGGCGGCGTGCATACCGGCCTGGCGATTCAACCCCTCGAGCGCCATCGCGACCTCGAGCACGTCCCTGGTGGTGATCGCCTTGCCGTCGACCTCCGCGAGCTGCTGCGGAGTGTCCATCATCTCCTTCAAGCGCGGCTCGTTGGGGATCTCCTTCTCGGGGTCGCCGTAGATCGCCTGCTTCAAGGTGATGCCGAGAATTTCGGGCACCAGCTTCGCGAGCCGGTCACCTTCAGCGAACGGCAGGCCGTACACGCGGCACACGTCGCGCAGCACGCTCTTGGCCTTCAACTGACCGAAGGTGATGATCTGCCCGACGTTGTTCTCGCCGTACTTGCCCTGCACGTACTTGATCACTTCGTCGCGGCGGTCCTGGCAGAAGTCGATGTCGAAGTCGGGCATCGACACGCGCTCGGGGTTGAGGAATCGCTCGAACAGCAGGTTGTACGGAATGGGGTCCAGGTCGGTGATGCGCAGCGCGTACGCGACGATCGAACCCGCGCCTGAACCACGGCCGGGCCCCACGGGGATTCCGTGCTGCTTCGCCCAGTTGATGAAGTCTTGAACGATGAGGAAGTAGCCCGCGAACCCCATCTTCTGGATGACGCCGACCTCGAGCTCGAGGCGCGCCATGTATTCGTCGCGGTTCACCGGGTACGAGAGCTCTTTGAAGCGCTCCTCGAGGCCCTTCTTCGCCAGCGCCGCCATGTACTCGTCGGTGTTGAACCCGTCGGGCACCTTGAAGGTCGGCAACATCGGCTTCGCGAGGATGTTGTACTCCTCGACCATGTCGCTGATGCGCATGGTGTTGTCGACCGCCTCGGGCACGTCGGTGAAGTACCCGCGCATGTCGTCGGGGCCGCACACGTAGAGCTTGTCGGTCGAGTGCCGCATGCGCTTCGCGTCGTTCAACGTCTTGCCCGAGGCGATGCACATCAGCAGCTCGTGGGCGCGCGCGTCTTCCTGCTTGATGTAGTGCGCGTCGGCGGTCGCCACCAACGGCACGTCGATGTCGCGAGACAACTGCTTCAGGTTGTCGTTGGCCTTGTTCTGCTCCTCCATGCCGTTCCACTGCACTTCGAGGAAGAAGTGGCCCGGCGCGAAGATGTTCTTGTATTCCTCCGCCGCGCGCTTCGCGTGATCCATGTCTCCGCGGAACGCAGCGCTGGTGACTTCACCACCGAGACACGCGGTGAGGCCGATGACGCCTTCGCTGTGGTCCTTGAGCACCTGCTTGTCGATGCGCGGGTGGTAATAGAACCCGTCGAGGTACCCCATCGACGAGAGGTAGCGGATGTTCTGGTACCCGATCTTGTTCTTCGCGAGGAGGATGAGGTGGTTCGCGATCTTCTCCGTGCGATCTGCACGGCCTTTCGGGCCGGCGACGTACGCCTCGTACCCGATGATGGGCTTGATCTTCGCGTCCTTCGCCTTGGTGTAGAAGTCGACCGCGCCGAACATGTTGCCGTGGTCGGTGACCGCGACCGACGTCATGCCTTTGGCGGCGACGGTCTTCAGCAGGTCCTTCATTCGAATCGCGCCATCGAGCAACGAATACAGCGTGTGCAGGTGCAGATGCGTGAAAGACATGAACGGCCTTTCAGCACTGATTCGACGCGGCGATCAACGCGCTTTTCGGGCGGCGAAACCTAGAAACCGGAGCGCCTCGTGAGCAGGCCTTCGCGGCGCTTGAGCTCGAGGTCGAGCAGCTTCACCTCGTACTTGAGGCGCGCGAAGTTCGAGAACAACCCGCCGCCCTGCTTGCCCGGCCCGGCGCGCATCTCGTCGCGCAGCTTCTCGAGGCTGGCGCCAATCTCCGTCAGCCGCCGCGACAATTCGGGAGTCGTCGCCGAGCGGATGCCGAAGACCTCATCGACCTCCAGCTTGCCTTCGAGATCGCGCTCGAGCTGCTTGAACGAGAGCGGCACCACCTTCGCCGCGCCGAGCTCCGCGTCGACGAGCGTGATGATGCCCTGCGCATCGGCTTCGAACGCGGCGCTGGTCGCGAGGCGAATCCACGCCTCCGCGAGGGTGTTGAAGAAGGCCTGCCGCGGCGAGCGGCCCGGTGGCGTCATCAACGTGTAGAGCCACACGTCGAGCCCATCGCCGCCGGCCTGCTCGATCGCCTGCCGCAGCGCCGGCCACCACGCGGTCTTGAGCGCCTCGAAAGACCCCTTCGCGTCACGCAACCCATCGGTCAACGCAGCGCGGATCTCGTCGCGGCTCATCACCGCGCGCGCCACGTACGCGCGTTCACGGAAACGGCCGAGGCTCGCTTCCGGAGCCGCCGCAGCGGCGATCTTGTTGAGCCCGGAAATCTCCCCGGTGAGGCGCCCGAGGTATGAATCGGTCGCGCGCGCCTGGGCCAACGGAACCGGGCGTTTCTCTTTGGGATCCTTCCCACTCATGAGGGCGAACAGTGTGCCATAAGTCGCCGCGAATGAAGCGAATCGCGCTCTCCACTTTGCTCGCCTTGTGTGCGTGCAACGCCTCGTCGGTGGGCGGCGGCACGCAGCGGCTCTTCGTGACCGCCGACCTCGATGGCGACGGCAGCAACGCGGGCGCCCGCCTCGTGGTGCAGGTGCGCAAGGGCAACGAATCAGGCGAGCTGCTCGACGACGCCGAGGTGGTGATTCGCGGCGGCAAGCTGAAGGCGACGACGGTGCCGTACGACGCCACGCTCCGTGACTACCGGCTCACCGGGTTCCTCTGGGAGCCCGCGCTGCGCCTCGAGGTCACGCGCGAGAAAGACTGGCTCGATGCCAGCATCGACGTACCTGGAGCCACGCTGGTGACCGGCCCGCTCGACGGCTCGAACTACGTGAAGGGCGACCGGCAGCCGCTGATCGTCGAATGGAAAGACGAGCACGACATCGGCAGCGCGACGACGGCGGTGCACCTGCAGCACTCCGGCATCGATCGCCCGCTGCCCGCGGGCACGTACAACCTCGTGTTGGAGCCCGACGAGCTGATCCGCGGCGATGATGAACAACTGCTCATCGAGCGGCGCGTGTCGGTCGAGCTCTTCGGAGGCGCGCTCAATTCACGCTTGAGCGCGGGCACCACGAAGACCGTCACCTTCAACATCGAGTGAAGGCGCCTACTTCGGCGGAATGACCGCCTTGCGCGCTTCGATCGGCGGCAGCAACAGCACCTCGATGCGGCGATTCGCGGCGCGGCCCTTCGGCGTGATGTTGCCCGCCACCGGCCGGTACTGGCTGTAACCCGCCGCCGAGAGCCGCGCGGGTTTCACGCCGGCCTTCTCCGAGAGAAACCGCACCACGTTCACCGCGCGCGCGGCCGAAAGCTCCCAGTTGGTGGCGAACTTCGCCTTCAAGTCAGGGAGCGTGATCGGCGAGTCGTCGGTGTGGCCGGAGATCTGAATCGAACGGTCGTCGATGTCTTTGAGGATGCCGCCGAGCCGCGTCAGCACCTCCTCACCGCGCGGCGAGATCTCGGCCTGCGCCGAATCGAAGAGCACCTTGTCGATGAGGTCGACCTGAATGCGGCCATCGCTCTGCGTGACCTTCACGTCGCCGCGCTTGATCTCCGCCGCCAGCTTGTCTTCGAGCGACTTCGAGGTCGCCGTCAGGCGCTTCAGCTCGGCTTCGCGCTGCTCGAGCGTGACCGCGAGCTCCGTGGTCTTGTTCGCCAGCTCGTCGCGCTGGCTCTTCATCGCGTCCAGCTCGCCGCGGAGCAGCACCAGCTTGGCCTCCGATTCGGCCCGCGCGCGCGTCACGTCGACCAGCGCCCTCGACAGTTCCTCACGATTGAGTTGATCGGTTTCGCGTTGCTTCCACAACCACCAGCCGGCACCCAACGCGACCACCACCGTCACCACCCAGAGCACCCACGGCAACCCACTGCCACGCCGTTTGTTTTCGTCAGCCATGCGTCCCCTCCGGGGAGTGCAACGAGGAACCGGTACCTTGAAAAATCTCCGCTGCCGCTTCAACGAAGTCTTTCGCCGTGTACGCCGCACAAGCGCCTACTTTTCGGGTGCGTTCACACAAGCGTCACACAGTTGTAACCATGCACCCCGCGGCTCATCTGTCATTCACCGCCCATGAGCGCGATTCAGAGTGTCATCCGCTTTCTGCTGCCTCGCGAAGATCACTGGTACGACATGATCGAAGAGCTCGCCCGCCTCGGCCACGAGGCCTCGAAGGCGCTCTCGACGTTCAAGGACCAACCCGCGTCGAAGGTGCGCGAAGAAGTGCAGATCATCGAGCACCGCGCCGACGACGTCGTACGGAGGATGGAAGACGCGCTCGCCCGCACCTTCGTGACGCCGTTGGACCGTGAAGATCTGCACCGGCTCACCAGCGAGCTCGACGACATCATCGACCTCTGCAACCTCGCGGCGCGCGCGTTCAACCTGTACCACCTCGAGAAACCAACGCCCGCGATGATCGAATTGATGGGCAAGCTCGAGCGCTGCACGAGCATCTTGTCAGAAGAGATCCCGCACCTCCGCAAGCACGAATACCAGGAGCTGCTCGAAGGCGGCCGTCGCGTGCGCGCGATCGAGAAGGAAGCCGACTCGATCTACCGTCAGGCGATCTCCACGCTGTTCTCAGACTCGCACCCCGACTTCCGCGAGATGCTGCGGCAGAAGGAGGCGCTCGACGACCTCGAGGCGGCGGTCGACTACTGCGACAACGTCGCCGACATGCTCACCAACGTGGCTGTGAAACACGGTTAACCCCATGGTCAGTCTCCTTGTGGCGGTCGTCGTGATGGCGATCGTCTTCGACTACATCAACGGGTTTCACGACGCGGCGAACGCCATCGCCACCGTCGTCAGCACCGGCGTGCTCCCGATTCGCACCGCCGTCTTCCTCGCGGGTTTCCTGAACTTCTTCGGCGCCGTCACCGGCACCGCCGTCGCCAAGACCATCGCGTCAGGCTTCGCGGACCCCGCCGACGTGACGCAGGCGGTGGTGCTCGCCGCGCTGCTGGGCGCCAGCGTCTGGAACCTCATCACCTGGTGGTTCGGCATTCCGTCGAGCAGCTCGCATGCGCTCGTGGGCGGGCTCGCGGGCGCGGTCGTCGCGCACGCCGGCACCAGCGCGTTCAAGTGGAGCGCGCTCGTGCAGAAGGTGCTCGTGCCGCTCGTCGCGTCGCCGACCATCGGCTTCGTGGTCGCCTTCTTCGTGATGGTCGCCCTGTTGTGGATCTGCCGTGGCCGGTGGAATCGCATCGTGCTCTTCCTGCTCGGCGCGGCGCTGCTCGGGGCGATCGGCTGGGCGGTGTGGAAGTCGCCGGAGCTGTCGGCGGCGTTCGCGACCAGCTCGCTCGAAACCAAGATCGTGCTCGGCCTCGGCGTCGCGTTCCTCGTCGGGGTTCCGGTGCTCTACGGCGCGCGGCCCAACGTGGTGCAGACGCACTCGCGCCGCTTGCAGCTGCTCTCGGCGAGCATGATGGCCTTCAGCCACGGCAGCAACGACGCGCAGAAGTCGATGGGCATCATCACGCTCGCGCTGGTCGCGTTCGTCTCGAAGGGCCCGGAGCGCGCGGGGTTGGTGCCGAGCTGGGTGTTGCCGGTGAACGGTGACGTGCCGACCTGGGTGATCCTCGTGTGCGCGCTCGCGATCGCGCTCGGCACCGCGGCCGGTGGCACGCGCATCATCAAGACGATGGGCACGAAGATCATCCGCATCACGCCGCTGCAGGGCTTCGCGGCGGAGACCGCGGGCGCGCTCACCATTCTCGGCGCGAGTCACCTCGGCATTCCGGTCTCGACCACGCACGTCATCAACGCGGCGATCATGGGTGTCGGCGCGAGCAAGCGCATCTCCGCGGTGCGCTGGGGCGTCGCGACGAACATTCTCATCGCGTGGGTGGTGACCCTGCCGTTCTCCGCGGGGCTGTCCTACGTGGCGATGAAGATCCTCGCGTTCTTCGGCGCGTAAGCGGCGTTACTCCGGTTTGACGCCGTTCAACTGATTGAGCGACCAGGGGCCAATCACGCCCGTACCGACGACGCGCACGTAGGTTGCCCGCTTGCCGCAGCCGGTGACGCCCACCTCGGTGGGGTATTTGTAGAAAGCGGCGACGTTCAAGAGACGCAGTTCGAGCTGCTCTTTGGGGCAATCGAGATCGAACGAAGCACGTCCCGGCAGGCTGCCCTGCACGTCTTTCCATGGGCGATCATAAACGCTCTGCCCATCGACAACGACGAGCGAAGCACCCGCACAAGCGGACACGGATACTGCGAGCAACGACACGACCAGTTTCCTCACAAGACCTCGATGCGATTTGGTTTACGCGCGCTGCGCTTCGACGGCGAACAACAACGCTTCACTCGTGCACGGCATCGGCAGCTTCACTTCGCGGCCCTTCGGCCCGAATGCCGCGACCGCATCACGCAGCGCCGCGACAGTGCTGAGCGCGAGCATCAACGGAGGCTCACCGACCGCCTTGCTGCCGTGAATCACGTTGTGCTGCTCGGCGTTGCTGAGCAGTTCGACGCGGAAGTCGACCGGCGCATCTCCGCACGCGGGGATCTTGTACGTGTCGGGCGAGTGCGTGCGGAGGTAACCCTTGTCGTCGAAGACGAGCTCTTCCGTCGTGAGCCAACCGAGACCCTGAATGAAGCCGCCTTCGACCTGACCCTTGTCGATGGTGGGCGCGAGTGAATTGCCGACGTCGTGGAGAATGTCGACGCGACGCAGACGCCATTCACCGGTGAGCCCGCTGAGCTCGACTTCGCTGACCGCAGCTCCGTACGCGAAGTAGTGGAACGGTTTTCCCCGCCCGGCGGCCTTGTCGTACGTGATGTCGGGTGTGCGGTAGTAGCCGGTCGCCGACATCGAGATCTGCTTCAGGTACGCGTCACCCGCGACCTTCTCGAGCGAGATGCTGCGGCCTTCGGCGTGCACGTGCCCGTCGGCGAACGTGACCTTGTCAGCGGGCGCCTGAAGCAAAGCCGCAGCGATCGGACGCAGACGTTCACGAACGATCTCGCACGCCTGCTTCACCGCCTGACCATTCAAGTCGGAGCCCGATGACGCCGCAGTCGCCGATGTGTTCGGCACCTTGTCGGTCGCGGTGTTCATCACGCGAATGCGTTCAGGCCGCAGCCCCAATTCATGCGCGCAGACCGCGAGCATCTTGGTGTGCAGCCCCTGCCCCATCTCGGTGCCGCCGTGATTCAACTGCGCGGAGCCGTCGGAATACATGACCAGCAACGCGCCAGCCTGATTGAGGAACGACGTCGTGAAGCTGATGCCGAACTTCACCGGAGTCAGGGCCAACCCGCGTTTGTTCTGTGTATTGGTTTGATTGAATGTATCAATCTGTGCGCGGCGCTCCGCGTAGCTCGAAGACTCGAGCAGCTCGTCGAAGATGCGCGGCAGGCGGTTGTCTTCGACCACTTGCCAGAACGGCGTCAGGTTGCGTGGAGCGGGTCCGTAGAAGTTCTTCGTACGCACTGCGACCGGGTCGAGACCGGTGCGTTCACAGAAGCGGCTGATGATGTCTTCGATCACCGCCATGCCTTGCGGCCCACCGAAACCACGGAACGCCGTGTTCGACGGCAGGTTGGTCTTCACCGCCTGACCGACGAGACGAACGTTCGGCAGGAAATAGCCGTTGTCCGAGTGAAAAAGCGCTCGATCGGTGATGGCGCGCGTCAGGTCGTTGCTGAAACCGCCGTTCGAATAGAGCTGCGCATCGAGCCCGACGAGCGTGCCGTCTTTCGAAAACCCGACATCGAATTTGGTCAAGAACGGGTGGCGTTTACCCGTCCACATCATGTCTTGATCGCGGTTCAGCCAGCACTTCACCGGCCGGCCGGTCTTCATCGCGGCGAGCGTGGCGATGGCGGCGTAGTTCGCGGCCTGCGTCTCTTTGCCACCGAAACCGCCACCCATGCGCGGCACTTCGACGACGATCTGATGGCGGTGCCAATCCATCACATGCGCGACGATGGCCTGAACCTCGCTCGGGTGTTGTGTTGAACTGTAGATGTGAACCGTCGCGCCCTCACCGGGGACAGCGAGTGCAGTTTGCGTCTCGAGATAGAAGTGGTCCTGCCCACCGGTGACGACTTCACCTTGAAAGCGAACGTCGGCCTTCGCGAGCGCCGAATCAGGGTCGCCGCGCAACATGGTGTGCGGGTCCGACAGCCAACTGCGCTTCTCGATGCCGTCTTCGATGGTGACGATCGCGGGAAACGGTTCGATGTCGATCTTCAACTTCGACGCGGCTTCACGGCACGCTTCGTACGTTTCACCGACCACGACCGCGACGGCCTGCCCGAGAAAATGAACCTCAGCGCTCGCGAGCAGTTCTTCGTCGTGAATCACCGGGCCGACGTTGTTGTCGCCGGGAATGTCGGCGGCGGTGAGAATCGCATGCACGCCCTTCACGCCGCGCGCTGCCGACGAATCGATGCCGCGCAGCTTGCCGCGCGCGACCGTCGAACCGACGACCTGCACCACCAACATCCCCTGCGGCGCGGGGAAGTCGTCGACGTACTTCGCTTCTCCAGTGACGTGCTTGAGCCCGCTCTCGTGGAGCATCGGTCGATGCAGCGGCGTCGCGAATCCATCAGCCACGGGCCACCTCCTGAGCGGTCTGGACAGAAGCAGCATGCATCGGCTTCAAACCGGGCTGCCTCACCTGTTCGGTCTCGTCGAAGAACCCGCGCAACAGATTCGCGGCGACGAGCGAGCGGTACGCCGACGAACCGCGATGGTCTGACATCGGCGTGAAGTCTTTCGCGATCAACTTCGCGGCCGCTTCAGCGTTCTCACGCGTCCACGGTTTGCCGACGAGCGCAGCCTCCGCCGCATCAGCACGCTTCGGCGTCGCAGCCATGCCTCCGTACGCCAGCCGCGCGACCGTCACGATTCCATTCGCATCGGTGTCGACGAAGAACGACGCAGACACCGTCGAGATGTCGAGCTCGCGACGCTTGCTGACCTTGTACGAAACCACGCGCGCGCTCGATGGCACCGGACTGAGTTCGACCGCCGCGAGAATCTCTTTCAGATTCAACGCCGTCTTCCGGTAGCTCACGAAGAAGTCCTGCAGCGGAATTCGGCGTTCACCCGCGCGGCTCTTGAGAACAGCGACCGCTCCGAGCGCGATCAACGCAGGCGGCAAATCGCCGATGGGCGACGCGGTGCAGATGTTCCCGCCGACCGTGCCGCGATGTTTGATTTGCCGCGAAGCGAAGTAGCGCGTCATGCGATGCAGCGAGGGGAAACGCTTCGTCGAAAATTCTTCGAGCTCCGCGATGCTGACGCCGGAGCCCACGCGATCGCCATCGATGCGCTTCAATTCCTCGATGCCTTCGAGCGAGATCAACTTCGGCAGCACCTGAAATTTCTTCGTCACCTCGAGCGAGAGGTCAGTGCCGCCGTTCACGAATCGCGCGTCAGGGTGCGCATCGAGTTCGTTCCACAGCTCCTCAAAACTCACCGGCGTCGAGAAGCGCTGCGAATTCCCCTCGTACGAAAGCGACATGCTCTCAGGCAGCGAGTTCGGAAGTTGCTCACGGAAACGATCGCTCGGACACGTGCCAGCCACTTCACGCGCCGCTTCGCGAATCGGCCGATACCCGGTGCAGCGGCACAGATTTCCGCAGAGCTGATCGTCCAACTTCCACGGCGCGTCGAGGTCTTCACGGTACGCCGCTTCGAACATCGTCATCACGATGCCCGGCGTGCAGTACCCGCACTGACTCCCGAGCGCCTTCGACATCGCGAGCTGCACCGGGTGGTAGCCGTCGGAGTTCTTCAGCGCCTCGACGGTGACCACGTGCTTGCCCTGCAGCATCGGCAGCATCACCAGACACGAATTGATCGCGCGCCACTGAGGCTTCCCGTTCGCGTCACGTTCGACCACCGCCACCGAGCACGCGCCGCAGTCACCTTCGGCACACCCTTCTTTCGTGCCGCTCAGCCCCCGCTGGTCTCGCAGGTAGCGCAACAGCGTCGTCGTGGGGCTCACGCCGGTCTCTTCGACCCACGTTCCATTCAAGTTGAAGCGCAGACGGTTCATTCGGGTTCGTTCTACCATCTGAATCATGCAGCGGCTGACTCACGCGCTCGATGCCGTGAAGGCGACCCGCTCGCGAAAGGCGAAGGTGGAGGCGTTGTCTCAACTGCTCCGCACGCTCTCGCGAGACGAGTTGCCCTTCGCGTCACGGCTGATTCTCGGGCGCGTGTTGCCCCAGGCTGACGAACGAAATCTCGGCGTCGGCTGGGCGCTCATCAGTGGTGCGGCGGCGGCCGCGGCTGGGCTCTCGGTGGGCGCCGTCGCGGCGAAGGCACGCGAGATGGGTGACCTCGGCGACGCGCTGGAGCTGCTGCTGCCGGTGAAAGAGGGAACGCACCTGCCGCTCCCCGAGATTCCTCCGGTGATCGATCAGATCGCAGCGACTGCGGACCGCGGAGAGAAACAGACGCTGCTCACCGACCTGCTGAAGCGCGCCGCGCCGTGGGAAGCGCGGTACCTCGTCAAGGCGATCCTCGGAGAGCTCCGCGTCGGCGTGCAGTTGGGCATCTTCGAAGAAGCGCTCGCGCAGGCGTTCGGTGCGTCACTCGAAGCGCTGCGCCGTGCGTCGGCGCTCACGCCAGACCCTGGAGTGCTCGCGTTGCTCGCGTTCGATCGCCGCCTCGAGCACGCGGAGATCGCGCCCGGTAACGTCGTCGCGTTCATGCTCGCCACGCCGATGGAATCGGTGAAGGAACCCATCGACCCCGCGAAGACCATCGTCGAAGACAAGCTCGACGGCGTTCGAGCGCAGGCGCATGTGTGGAACAGCCAGGTTCGACTGTTCGCGCGAGGGCAAGACGATGTCACCGCGCAGTTTCCCGAGGTGGTGCAGTCGCTCTCGGCGCTCCCGCGGCCCACGGTGCTCGATGGCGAGATCATCGCGGTTCGCTCAGACGGTGGCGCGCGGCCGTTTCAGGCGCTGCAGGCGCGGCTCAATCGCGCGAATCCGAAACCGGAAGTGATCGCGGCGACTCCGGTCGCGTTCGTGGCGTACGACTGTCTGTTCGACGGCGAAGTGCTGCTGGAGAGAACGTGGACTGAACGACGTGCGCGTCTCGAAGCGCTCGGCATTCGCGTGAACCCGTACACGGCGTTCGAGACCACGCGCGATCTGCAGGAGCAGATCGACCTCGCATTCACCCAGGCGCGCTCGCGCGGTAACGAAGGGTTGATGCTGAAGAACGTCGACGCGAAGTACGACGCCGGCCGCCGGGGAGCCGCGTGGCGAAAAGTGAAGCGCGCGTTCGCGACGCTCGATGTCGTGGTGACGCGCGCCGAACGCGGGCACGGCAAACGTTCGGGCGTACTCAGCGATTACACCTTCGCCGTCTGGCGCGGCGGCGAACTGCAGGAGATCGGCAAGGCGTACTCCGGGCTGACCGACGCGGAGATCGACTCGATGACGAGGCGCCTCGAGGCCATCACCATCAGCCGCGAACACGGGGTCAGCATCGTGAAGCCCGACATCGTTCTCGAGATCGCGTTCGACGGCATTCAGCAATCGAACCGGCACTCGAGCGGCTACGCGCTGCGCTTCCCCCGCATCGTGCGCATCCGCGACGACAAGCTGCCCGTCGCCGCCGACACCATCGAGACCGTGCAGAAGTTGTTCGAAGCGCAGATGGCTTCGGGGCATCGTGAAGGCACTCCGCAATTGGGGCTCTTCGAATGACGCTGCGACTCATCTTGAACGCCGATGACTTCGGTTACGACCCGGCCGTGACGCGCGGAATCGCGCGCGCGATGCGTGAAGGCGTCGTGTCATCGACGACGATGATCGTGAACTCGCCGCACAGTGAAGATGCGGCGCGACAGGCCGATGGGCTCGCGATCGGGCTACATTTGAACCTCGTGCGTTTTCCCGCGGTGAGTGACGGGCATGAGCAGCTCGACGACGCGAAACCGGGTGAAGAGTTCGTCGTTAGAGAAACGCGCGCCCAGTTGGATCGATTGAGTTTTCTGATCGGTCGCGACGCGACGCACATCGATGTTCACAAGCACGCGCATCTGCAGCCACGGGTGCTCGCCGGGCTGGCGACGGTCGCGAAAGAACGCGGCCTCGCGGTGCGGAGCATCAACGCTGAAATGCGCGCGTTCTTGAAAGCGCGCGGAGTTCAGACCAACGACGTGTTCCTCGGCGATGCGGCGCGCGATGCGTATTGGACTCCTGAGCGCTTCGAAGAAATTCTCGCGCAGGTGCCGGGCGACGGCTTCGTCGAGTTGATGTGCCACCCCGGCTATGCGAACTCGCATGTACCCAGCGGCTATTCAGCGCAACGCGAGGTCGAACTCGCCACGTTCACCAGCGCACGCGCGCGCGAAGCGTTGAAGCAGCGCAACCTCGTCTTCGCTGCATGGAAGGACTGAATGCAACCGCCCGCGGTGGTGGTGACGGTCTTCGTCAGCCTCAGCGTCGGGTTCGGCTTCATCACCTGGTTCTTCGCGACGCTCTTCGACGTGGGGCCGGCGCATCATCTCGAATCACCCGCTGTCGCGGTGTCGACACTCAACACGCTCACCGTCGCGTTTCTCGCGACGTGGCTCACACGCCTCGGCACGAAAGAGCGCATCGGACTCACCGAGCCGCGCATTCTCCGGAAGTTTCTCTGGGGCACAGCGTTCGGCGCGCTCGCGGTGACGGTGAGCGTCGTGGTTCCCGCATTGGCCGGAGCGACGACGCTGACTCTGATGCTGCCGGTTCCCGTCGTGTCGGGGCTGGTTCAATTCGGAGTCCTCGCGCCGGCTGGCATCGGTGAAGAACTCCTGATTCGCGGGTTGGGGTTCAACGCGCTCCGTCGCGGCCTCGGCGACAAAGCAGCCATCGTTCTCTCCAGCCTCATCTTCGGAGCGCTACACATCCTGAACCCGAACTCTTCGTGGATCGCGACGCTGCTCATCGCGCTCGTCGGCATCTGGTTCGGCATTCTCGTCGTGAAAACCGGTTCGCTCTGGGCGTCGATCGGCGCGCACCTCGCGTGGAACTTCTTCGAAGGTTTCGTCTATGGGCAGCCGGTGAGCGGAACGACTCCGCATTCGTCGATCTTCGTCGCAAGCAGCGAAACCACTTCGCAATTCTGGAGCGGCGGCGATTTCGGCCCCGAAGCCGCCGGCTTCACCGCGGTCGTGCTCGCCGCAGCGATCGCTTCCACTCTGCTCATTTCGAAACGAAAGACCGACGATGAAAGAACTCCAAATTCCCGGCCGGGCGCTTGAAGACGACAACTCGATCGAGATGGCGCGAGTATCGAATGTCCCCGAAGTGAAGGCATGGGAATCATGTTGGCGGACATCGCGCGTCACGTGTCTCGTGCGCTTGAGTCCGGTTACGAAATGGATCGTGAAGCCGTGATCAAGGGAATCCGCGAGAGCTTCGACGCCGAACTCAACAAGCCAACGTCGAAGCTCAAAGGTGGCTTCACCGACACTCACTGAGGCGCGCAGCGGATGACGAACGTGTCGCCCGTCGGTTCCGGCGTGCAGGTGAGCGACACGTCGAGAAACCGCGGAATGAGTTCGAGCTGCGTCTGCGTGTGAGGAGCCGGCGCGACAGTTCGAAAAGCGCCGCCACCCGCGAGCGCCATCGGCACGAGCAGTTGATCCGCGAGATGCAAACCCACCGGTGCATCGGTGCGCTTCGAGCGACGAACTTCTCCACACGCGCGTCGAGCCACCTTCTCCGCTGGAATGCCGTGCGCCCCGAGACCGACGAACACATCGGTCACCTGCTCGTATTCGAGCGTGAGCACGAGCGCGTTCCCCGGCGACGGAGCCGTCACCTCGCGCATCGTCAACTCGTCATCTGAAAACTCGAGTTCTTCACGCACCACCTTCAACTCGCGCTGAGCGACCTTCACCGGCACGTCACTCACCGTCGCCTCCGCGCTGCGACGAACGAGCGCACCACGCCGAATGAGTTCGAGCGGCTGCAACATCGACGGCGTCGCACGCACCTCGATGCGCCCGCCTCCCGCCGGTTCGAAACCAGGCCGCACCAGTGTCACCCAAAC
Organism: Myxococcota bacterium; assembly: GCA_048498275.1. Classification (GTDB taxonomy): domain Bacteria; phylum Myxococcota; class Myxococcia; order Myxococcales; family Myxococcaceae; genus Archangium_A. The sequence continues at coordinate 21,371 of JBEHYH010000037.1, forward strand.
CTGCGCGCCCATGCGCGTGAGCACCGGCAACAGCGAGCGCTGCAGAAACTCGAACGGCGGCGAGAGCGAATTGTGAGTGCCGCCTTCGATGCTCAGATTGATCGGAGCACTCGCGCGCAGCAACGCTGGCAACACGGCCTGAAGTACCAACGTCGTGCTCCCCGCGCTGCCGATCACGAAATCGAAATCACCACTGCGCAACGCACGCGGAACGAACTCGAGTTCGAGCGAACCCAATTCCGCGCCGCGAACTTCCGCATCACCGAGCGCGGCCGCGGCCTTCACGCACGTCAGGTGCTGCCGCAAGAGGCCCGGCTTCTCGCGCCCGCCGCGAATGCGGCTGATGCGAAACGCCTTCCCCGTCACGAGGGAGAGGCCGAGCGCGGTGCGCAGCACCTGGCCTCCTCCCTCGCCCGCTGAACCGTCGATCACCAACATCTTCGTCACCCCTTCACGCAAACGACCTGACGCAGCGCAAGGATAAAGGCGGAGTGCTAAAAAATCGAAACT
>JBEHYH010000038.1:0-21866 GCA_048498275.1 Myxococcota bacterium
TACCTCGGGCTCGCGAACGACCCCGACGTCATCGAAGCGGGCCGCGAAGCGTTGAAACTTCACGGCGCCGGCGCGGGTGCGTCGCGGCTCGTCACCGGTGACTCGCAAGCGCATCGCGCGCTCGAACGTGCGCTCGCCGACTTCGAAGGCACGCAAGCCGCCCTGCTCTTCAATTCCGGCTACGCGGCGAACGTCGGAGTGCTCTCGGCGTTGCTGGGCCCGGGCGACGCGATCTTTTCCGACGAGTTGAACCACGCGAGCATCGTCGACGGCTGCCGGCTCTCGCGCGCGCAGGTCTGCGTCTACCGTCATCGCGACATGGAGCACCTCGAGTCGCTGCTGCGTGCGACTCCCGCGCGCCGCCGGCTGGTGGTGACCGATTCTGTCTTCTCGATGGACGGTGACCGCGCGCCGCTGCGTGCGTTGCGTGAACTGTGCGACCGCCACGGCGCCGCGTTGCTGCTCGACGAAGCGCACGCGACGGGCGTGCTCGGTGCGAACGGCCGCGGGCTCACCGAGCTCGAGGGCGTCGAACCTGATTTCAAGATGGCGACGTTGTCGAAGGCGCTCGGCGGCTGCGGCGCGTTCGTCGCGTGTTCATCGGAGCTGCGTGAACTGCTCTTCAATCGCGCGCGCTCGCTGGTGTTCAGCACCGCGCTCCCGCCCGCGATGTGCGCGATGGCGCAAGCGGCGCTCGAGAAAGCGAAGCGCCCCGAGCTGCGCGCGAAGCTGCACGCGAACATCGAACGCGTCGCGAAGGCGCTCGGTCAGCGGCCAGATTCGGCGATCTTCTCCATCGTGCTCGGAGCACCGGAAGCCGCGTTGGCGGCGAGCGCGCGGCTGCGTGACGCCGGGTTGCTGGTGAAGCCGATTCGCCCGCCGACGGTGCCGGAGGGAACGAGCCGGCTCCGCATCGCGTTGTCGGCCGCGCACACCGAAGAAGACCTCGCCTTCCTGCTTCGCCACCTTCGGCCCTCACCCCAACCCTCTCCCCTGAACGAGAGAGGGGGAAGTTCGCAGTATGAAAACCGCTGAATACCTCCACCTCGACAACACGCACGTCTGGCACCCCTTCACGCAGATGCAGGGCTGGCTGAATGATCAACCGCTGATCATCGAGTCGTCCGAGGGCAACTGGCTCATCGACACCGACGGCCGCAGATACCTCGATGCGATCTCCTCGCTCTGGGTGACGGTGCACGGCCATCGCAAGAAGGAACTCGACGCCGCCATTCGCGCGCAGCTCGACAAGGTGGCGCACTGCACGTTGCTCGGCCAGGCGTCGGTGCCGTCGATTGAGCTCGCGGCGAAGCTCGTCTCCATCGCGCCGAAGGGGCTGACGCGCGTCTTCTATTCAGACTCCGGGAGCACCTCGGTCGAGATCGCCGTGAAGATGGCGTACCAGTTCTGGCAGCTCTCGGGCCGGCCGGAGAAACGCCGCTTCGCCGCGCTCAAGGAGGGCTACCACGGCGACACCATCGGCTCGGTCTCGGTCGGCGGCGTCGACCTGTTTCACGAGCGCTTCCGCGACCTGCTCTTCCCCGTCGAGCGCGTGGGCACGCCGGTGAACCTCGACGAATCGCTGGCGGAGATCGAAACGCTCTTCAAGGAGAAGGGGCACACGCTCGCCGGCATCGTGGTGGAGCCGCTGATTCAAGGCGCCGCGGGAATGCTCACGCAGCCCGAAGGCTGGCTCTCGGGCGTGGCGGCCCTGTGTCGCAAGTACGACGTGCTGCTGATCTGCGACGAGGTCGCGACCGGCTTCGGCCGCACCGGCACCATGTTCGCGTGCGAGCAGGAGGCGGTGTCGCCCGACCTGATGTGCGTCGCGAAGGGGCTCACCGGCGGGTACCTGCCGCTCGCCGCGACGCTGGCCACCGAGCGCATCTACCAGGCCTTCCTCGGCAAGTTCGAAGAGGCGAAGACGTTCTTTCACGGCCACACGTACACGGGGAACCCGCTCGCCTGTGCGGTGGCGCTGGCGAACCTGAAGCTCTTCGAAGACGAGAACACGCTCGAGAACATGATCCCCGCGGAGGCGTTGCTGGTCGACGGCCTCGACAAGATCGCGAAGCTCAAGCACGTGAAGGAAATCCGCCGGCGCGGGCTGATGATCGGCGTCGAGCTCGCGCGCGATGGGAAGACTGCGTACGACTACGGAGCGCGCATGGGCTTCAAGGTCTGCCTCGCCGCGCGCGACAAGAACGTGCTGCTGCGGCCGCTCGGCAACGTCGTCGTGGTGATGCCTCCGCTTTCGCTCAGCGCGCCGGAGGCGAAGCTCATCGTGAACGCGTTGCTCGACGCGATTCCGCGCGTCACGGGCAGCTAGGCTCCAGTCGTGGGCGCCGACGAGGGGGCACAGAATCGCATCGCCAGGCCGGTCGCGGTGATCGTGCTCGGGTTCATTGGCGGGCTCCTCGCGTTGTGCCTCGGCAGTTGCCTCCTCGGGTCGGTGATGAGCGTCGGCTCTCGCACGCCGACTCCCGGGGAGCTGCGCAATTCTTCGAATGCGCTGTTCGTCGCGCTGGTGGCCATTCATTTCTCGTTGCTGGCCGCCGTTCGCTACGGCCCGGAGAAACTCGACGACCTCGATGGCGGCGATTGGAAACAACGCGCGCGCTGGCTCAACACGCTGTGCATCGCGGCCGGTGCAATGACGTTCGACGGTCTGGTCCTTCGTCTGCTCCCGTCGCCGGAGTCGACCGACACGATGCAGACGCTGGCGCAGGTGGCGCGCACCACCGATGAACTCCCGTTCGGAGTGCTGCTTCTCCTGCTCGCGGTTTTTGCCGGGCGCGTCAGAAGAGTCTTCTTCGGTCGACCGTCAACGTCGTGTTCGGTCACATCATCAACGACGCCGCGTTCACACTGGCGAACCAGAAAGGCAAAGACATGAAGCGCTTCTTCGTCACCGGCACTGACACCGGCATCGGTAAGACCGAGGTTTCGTGCGCGCTGCTGTCGCTGATGAAACGCCCGTTCGCGTTCAAGCCGTGCGAGAGCGGCGGCACTGGCGACACCGACGCGCTCCGTGAAGCCGGCGGCGGTTGGCAGAGCGTCGAGTCGATCTGCGTGTATCGACTGAAGGCGCCGCTGGCTCCGCTGCAGGCGGCGCAGAAGGAGCGCAAACGCATCGACTTCGCGAAGTTGCTGCGCGCGTTCGAGACGCTGGAAGGCGACGGCGTCGTCGAAGGCGCCGGCGGGCTCTTCGTGCCCATCACCCGGCAGCACGACGTCATCGATCTCGCGCAGGAGCTCGCGCTGCCCACGGTGCTCGTCGCGCGCGCAGGGCTCGGCACCGTCAATCACACGACGCTCTCGCTGCGCGCGCTCGCTGAACGAACGCTGAAGGTCGCGGCGGTGGTGTTGATGCAGAGCACGCCAGGCAACGACGAAGCCATCGCGGTCAATCGCGCGGAGCTTCAGCGCCGTTTCCCACGCACGCGCTTCATCGGGCCGGTGAAGTTCGAACCCGACGCGAAGAAACGCCGCGCGGCACTTCGCAAAGCGCTGCGTGCGTTGATCAACTGACCTCTCTCGAATCACGAGAATCAGCTCGTCGCCGCGGTTCACGGAAAGAACTCGTGGGCTGGCTACGCCCGCACGCCATGAAGGCGCTCCGCCTCGTTGACTCCCCTGTTCGTCTTCATTCTCGGCGTGCCAACGCAGCTCGGAGCGCGCGGACCACAAGCCCATCGCGCCCGTGACCCCCGTCGTCTCAACGCTCGGGGAACTCCGACTGCGCGAGACATGCGGTCTTTCAACGTGCGCGACGCCCAAGCGCACGGCTTTTCCCGAATCAGCGCACGGGACCTCATGAGCTGCGCGAGCCGCGCGACGGCGACGTGCGCGACACACAAGCGCACAATTTTTCGCGGCGCAGGTGCGAGACCTCACGCGAATTTGCGCCTCTACGAAGAGCGCAACACCCAGCACGCGCTGATCAGCTCGGCGCAATCAACCGGAGACCCGGAGGATCACTTCGGACTGCTCAGGGCGCGCAGCCGACGGTCGCGAAATAGATCTCGGTGTTCGTCGACGGTGAATTGCGCGAGTCGCGCCAGCAGAACGCGAAGGTCGAGCCGTTCCACAGCGCGGTCGTGTAGTCCGACACGCCGGTGCCACTCGAGAGCACCACCTCGTCGCCGTTCTCTATGCCGACCGCGGAGACCTGCGTGAAGTAGATCGCCGCGTTGCCGCCGCGCGTGTCCTGCCACGAGAGGCCGTACTGAAAACCGTTCCAGTCGATCGACGCGTACGCGGAGTCGCCGCTCGCGTTGGTGATCTGCACGGGGCCCGCGAGCGCGGTGCCGTCTTCCGCGAGGCGGGTGAAGAACACCTCCGCGTTGCCCGAAGCGCCCGCGTGCCACACCAGCGCCCACTGGTGATCGACGTCATTCCACGTGAGGTCGGGCCACACGCCCGGAGCCACCGTCACCACGTTGCCCAGCGCCGAGCCATCGGCGTTCAGCAGGCGGAACTGCACCTGCGCGGAGCCGGTTTCGTAGCTGGTCCACGCGAGCGCGAACGACGTGCCGTTCCACTTCAAGATCGGTGAGGTCTGATCATTCGCGAGCGTGACGACCGGCAGCTCGGTGCCGATGACGTTGCCGTTGCTGTCGACGCGCTGGAAGTAGATGTCTTTGCCCGTCGAGCCGCGAGAGTCCTGGTACGCGACGCCGAAGTTCGAGCCGGTCCACACCACGTCGGGCCAGTCGCTGGTGCCCGTCGCGTTCGTGAGCCGCAGCTTCGAGCCCGCCGAGGTGCCGTTCGCGTTCAGCTTCTGGAAGTAGATCTCCACGTTGCTCGCGTCGTCGTCGGCGTAGAGCAGACCCCAGCCCACGCCGTCCCACGCGAGGGCCGGGTGCCGCGATGCACCGCCGGTCGTCGACACGCGGCGGTCTGACGTGTTGCCCGGTGGGCGCGTGCCCGCGTTCGTCAGCTCCGCGAAGTAGATCTGATCTTTGGTGCCGACGCGCCCGTCGGCCCAGACGATGCCGAAGCCCGACGCGCCCTTCGCGATGTAGACCTGATCAGACGACGCGTTGTTGTTGGTGATGCGCAGGTCGCCAGACGTGTTGGTGAGCAGGTCTTCGTCGACGGTGCCGTCGCAGTCGTCGTCCTTCCCGTTGCAGCTCTCGGTACCGGCGGGCAGCGGCTCGCACGTCACCGGCGAACCCGAAACGCACGTCGGTGACATCGTCGAGCACTCACCGACGCCGCAGGTGGCCGGCAGCAGGCCTTCGTCGATCTGCCCGTCACAGTTGTCGTCGGCTCCGTTGCAGAGCTCGGCGATGGCGCTCAGGCCTTCATCGGTCTCACCGTTGCAGTTGTCGTCGGCGCCGTTGCAGAGCTCGGGGATCGCGTCGAGCCCCTCGTCGATCTGCCCATCGCAGTTGTCGTCGAACCCGTTGCACAGCTCCGCGACCGGCGTGCGCGCGACGCATTCAGTGGCCTTGCCGCTGGTGCACGACGGCACCGTCACCTTGCACGCGCCGTCGCCGCAGCTGATCTCCCCGAGGCCCTCGTCGACGTACCCGTCGAAGTCGTCGTCGATGCCATTGCAGGTCTCGGGTTCCGGAGGCGGAACCTTCTGCAGGTCTTTCGGCTTGCAGGTGCAGGCGCTGAGCGACAGCGCGACGACAAGAAGCAGGCGATGCATGGGCGCTGCCTCTGCCACAAGCCGCGAACGCTTGTCACTTCACGAACCCGTCACGAGAAGCGGGCCGGTGACGAATTTCTCAAGCAATGAGACGGGTTTTTTCTCTACAAGCGGCTCTCGAATGACCCAAGAGTCGCAGACGAAACCGTTGGTGCGCCCCGGGCCGAAGGGCGGCGTGCGTGACGTCAATCGGCAGCAGAAGGCGCAGGCGATTCGTGACGCGGCGCTGACGCTCTTTCTCCAGCGCGGCATCGAAGCGGTGTCGGTCGACGACATCATGAAGTCGGCGCAGATGGCGAAGGGCAGCTTCTACCGGTACTTCGCTGATCAACGCGCGCTGGTGGCGAGCCTGATGGAGCCCACGCGGGTGCTGATCACCCACGCGTTCGAGCGCTCGGCCGCGGCGTTGGAAAAGGCGACCACGCGGGAGGCGACGTTCGCGTCGTACGCCATCGTGGGTGACGCGCTGGCGACCGCGCTGATGGAGCACCCGGGCCCGGTGCGGCTCTATCTGCAGGAGTCACGCGCTCCGGCCGAGGGCGCGCGCAAGCCCATCGTCGAGCTCGCGGCGGTCATCTCGAAGCACGCGCTGTCGATGACGTTGCTCGCGCAGCAGCACGGGCTGCTCAAGAAGATCCCCGCGACGGTGAGCGCGTTGACCGTGGTCGGCGCCGCTGAACGGTTGCTGCTCGCGGTGCTGCACGACGAAGACATCGGCAACCCGCTCGAGATCCCCGCGCTGCTGACGAGTCTGATCCTCGACGGCATCAAGGCGTGAAGCGGCCTCCGTCGGCCATCTGGTGCGTCGACAAACCCGTCGGCGCCACCAGCAGCTCGCTCGTCGAACGATTTCGCGCCGAGTATTCCGGCCCGTGGGCGCTGAAGGTCTCGCACGGAGGCGTGCTGGACCCCTTCGCGCATGGGCTCGTGTTGTTGCTCGTCGGCGCGGCGAATCGATTGTTCGAGGCGCTTCATGAAGCGCCGAAGACGTACGTGGCCACGGTGAAGCTCGGGCTCGAGACCGACACCGGCGACGCGGGCGGGCGTGAAGTGATGCGCGGTGATTCGAAGGTCAGCGGCGAGGCCATCGACGCGGCGCTCGCGACGTTCGTCGGGTGGACGGAGCAGACCCCTCCGGCGACGAGCAACAAGCGCATCGCCGGTGAACGCGCGTACGTGCGCGCGCATCGCGGTGAGCACGTCGAGCTCCCCGCGCAGCGCGTGTATTGCCATTCAGTGCGGCGGGTTCCGCACGGTGATCAATTGATCATCGAGCTCACGGTGCGCGGCGGGTTCTACGTGCGCAGTCTGGCGATCGACCTCGGCCGCAAGCTCGGCTGCGGAGCGCATCTCACCGCGCTTCGACGCACGCACATCGGCCCGTGGACGACCACGACACCGCCACGCCTGGGCCGCGAGGTGCTGCCGTGGTTGCCGTCGATTGAACTGACTGATCACGAACTCGGGCTCGTTCGCGGAGGCGCCGCCCTGCCCTCACGCGCCCTCACCAACCCTGAATGGCCGTTGCCTGAAGGCTTTCCCACGCCGGCGTTCGGACCACGCGCGTTTCATCTGGGGAAGTTGGTCGCCGTCGGCGACGTGCTGCTGCCGGGCGGGCTTTGAAGGGTGCACCCAAACGCCGGTTCTCCAGGAACACCCCAGATTCGCGCGGGGCTCGAGGAGCCAGCGGGTGACGAGCACGCACGCTGATCACCAGCGCGACGCGTCGACGCGCGTGAACGGCGGCAACGGCTTCGCGAACAGGTAGCCCTGCAGCAGATCGATGCCGAGCGCGCGCAGCGTCTCGAGCTCCGGCACGGTCTCGATGCACTCCGCGACCACGCGAAGCCCGAGCTCACGCGACAGGTCGATCACCGCCGTCACCACCAGCCGATGCACGCTCGACTTGTCGATGCCGCGAACCAGCGACCCGTCGATCTTCACGTACTCGGGCTGAACCCGCGCGAGCGTGGTGAGCCCCGAATACCCCGCACCGAGATCATCGACCGCCACGCGATACCCGAGGTCACGCAGCGCACGAATCTGATCGACCAGCTTCTCTTCGCTGCTCACCGACGCGCGCTCGGTGATCTCCAACACCACCCGGTGCGCATGCGCGGTCAGCGGCGAACCGGGTTCGTACAACTCCGGATCTCCGAGGTCGGCCGGGTGCAGATTGACGAAGACCTCGGCCTCGGGGTCTTTCTGATTCAGGGTCGCCGCGACGCTCGCGCGCACCGCCCGCCCCAGCTCATGCACACGCCCGAGCTGCTCCGCGAGCCCGAGCAGCTCAGCCGGGCCCTTCACGCCTTCAGCCGACGTGCGCAGCAGCGCCTCGTACGCGAACACCCGCTTCCGCGAGTGCTCGACGATGGGCTGAAACGCCATGTGCAGCCCCGCGAGCCCGCGCTCGAAGCGCTCCGTCTGCTCGATCTGCGCGTGCTGCGCCGTGCCCTTCACCGCGTCGGTCACGCTGTTGATCAGCGCGTCCACGTCGAACGGCTTCGTGAGGTACTTGCGCACCCCGAGGTCGATGGCGGTGATGGCCGACTCCACCGTCGGCGAGCCGCTCATCAACACCAGCGGCACCTCGGCATTGACCCGCCGCACCGCCTGGAGCAACGAGATGCCCGACAACGCGGGCATGCAGAGGTCTGAAACCACGGCGTCGTAGTGCACCGACTTCAGACGCGTCAGCGCCTCGAGCGGGTCGCCCACCCCTTCGACCTCGAACCCGGCGTGCCGCAGCACCGCCAGACACACCTTCAAGAAGGTGTCGTCGTCATCCACCACCAGCACCTTCTGCGGAACCCTCGCGTTCATGAGCGCGCCTCTGAGCAACTGTCGCACCAACCCGCACGCACCAGTGATTCCGGGCACATGACATGCCGCGAAGGTGTCGCGTTTCACCCTCGCTGTTTCAGCGGTGCAACCCTCAGCCAGCCGCGTCTTCGGCCGGCGCTTCGCCCTTCTGAATGAAGCCGTATTTCTCGAGCTTGTAATAGAGCGCGCTGGTCTTGATGCCGAGGAGCCGCGCGGTCTCGGTCTTCACGCGCTTCGCCTTCTCGTACGCGCGTTCGATGAGCTGGCGCTCGAGGTCTTCGAGGATGTCGGGCAGCGGGCGGTCTCCATGCGGAATCGGGAGCGCACCTTCGACCTGCGTGGCGCGCGCCTCTTTCGATTGCAGAAACGCGGGGAGGTCTCTCTCTTCGAGCGTCGTGCCCTCGGCGAAGACGAGCGACTGTTCGATGGCGTTCTCGAGCTCGCGCACGTTGCCCGGCCACGCGTAACGGCACAGCGCGGAGATGCCGGCCGGCGAGATGTCTTTGACGTTCGCGTTGATGCGCCGCGCGTGCTTGGCGATGAAATGGCGCGCGAGCACGCTGATGTCTTCGGGGCGTTCGCGCAGCGCGGGCACGGTGAGCGGCACCACGTGGAGCCGGTAGTAGAGGTCTTCACGGAAGCGGCCCGCGGCGACTTCGGCTTTCAAATCGCGATGCGTCGCGCACACCACGCGAACGTCGACCTTCTTCGTTTCTTCGCTGCCGACGCGCTGAATCTCGCGCTCCTGCAGCACGCGCAGCAGTTTGGTCTGCACCGACGCGGAGATCTCGCCGATCTCATCGAGGAACAAGGTGCCGCCGTCGGCGAGCTCGAAGCGGCCGAGCTTGCGCTTCACGGCTCCGGTGAATGCCCCGCGTTCGTGGCCGAAGAGTTCGCTCTCGAGCAGCGTTTCAGCGAGCGCCGCGCAGTGCGTGGTGATGAACGGGCCCGCCGCGCGCGGGGAGAGATCGTGCAGCAGACGCGCGACGAGCTCCTTGCCGGTGCCTGATTCGCCGTTCACCAACACCGTCGCGCCTGACGCCGCCGCGCGCTGTATCTGCGCCATCAACTTCTGCACCGGCGCGCTGTCGCCGACCAGCTTCACGCCGCTGCGGTGTTTGAGCTCGCCGGAGAGCACCTCGGTCGTCGCTTCCAACTTCTGCACCTGCGCGCGCGTGCGCGAGAGCTCGAGCGCCGCTTCGACCTTCGCGCGCAGCTCGTCAGGCGAAAAGCCCTTCTCGAGAAAGTTCGACGCACCGAGCTGCATCGCCTGTACCGCTTCAGAAATATTTCCGTGACCGCTGACCATGATCAGCACCGCGTTCTGATCATGCGCGCGCGCTTCACGAACCACGTCGTGGCCGTTGAGACCTTCCATCTTCAAGTCGGTGACGATGAGGTCGGCGCCGTTCTTCTTGAACGCCGAGAGCCCGTCGGCGCCGGAGCGGAAGGCCAGCACCTCGTGCCCCGCCTTCTTCAGCGTGACCGCCATGCCCTCGCGCATGGTGTCGTTGTCGTCGATGACCAGAATCCGAGCCATGCGCGCACCATACGCAGTTTGAATGCGGCCTCCCTTTGGAGATGAGACGCGCGAAGTGCGTAAGCGCCTTCGCACTCAAAACAGTCGCTAGCGCGTGTCAGCGAATTCCCCCTGTGACTGATTCGTCGCGGCGCGTATATCCGCCTCGGCATTAGTTTCCCCTCACTTACAAACTCCATCGGGAGATGGTTCATGATGCGACTGACACTTCTCAGCTCGGCCCTGCTCGCGGCCACCCTCGCCTACGCCGACGACGCGAAGCCCGCGGAGGCAGCACCGGCCGCCGCGAGACCTTCAGCGGATGAGATCTTGAAGCGCATGGAGGCCCTCAACAACGGCTTCACCGATCAGCGCATGGACATCCGCATCAACGTCATCGACGGCGACGGCAACAAGAAGTCGTACGACATGACGATGCTCCAGAAGGGCGACAGCAAGCGCCTCGTCACCTTCAACTCCGGCGACTGGAAGGGCATGTCGACGCTCGTCGATGGCCGTCAGGTGAACGTGTACATCCCCGCGCTGCGCAAGGTTCAGCGCGTCGCCGCGCACAATATGAACCAGTCGATCGTCGGCTCCGACCTGTCGAGCGAAGACATGGCCGACGTGAGCTGGGCCGCGCGGTGGAACGTCGCCTTCGACAAGGAAGACGACACCTCGTACTGGCTCAAGCTCACGCCCAAGGCCGAGAGCAGCTACGCGTACGTCACCCACCGCGTGAACAAGCAGACCTTCGCGCAGACCGAGACGCACTACTTCAACGACAAGGGCGAAGAGGTGAAGCGCTTCATCAACTCCGACTTCACCGAGTTCCACGGCGTGAAGCGCAACCGTCTCATCACCGTGTCTGACCCGCGCACCAGCCGCCGCACCGAGATGGAGATCAAGGACTTCGTCGTCAATCAGAACCTGAAAGACGAGCTCTTCACGGTGCGCAACCTGGCGTGGGGCAAGTAAGCGCCATGAATCGCCTCCAGTTCGTGTTGTGCCTGGTCGTCGCGACGACGGCGCGGGCCGATCTGTCTGATGTGAAGTGGAGCGACATGATCACGCTCTCCGGCCGTCTGGAGAGCGATCTGCGCTTCGTGGTCGACAACTACCGCGGTGAAAAACAGGGCGAGGGCTACACCTTCAACATCAACCGCAACGACGTCATCGTTCACGCGGAGATCAAGCCGCTCGATTCGATCATCGGCGTCGTCGACGCGCGCTTCCGCTTCTACGGCTTCAACGAAGCGCAGAACCTGCCGTCGCTGGCCGACCGCAACAAGGTCGACCCGTACAGCTTCCAGCTCGATCAGGCGTACGTCGCGACGCGCGGGCTGCCCTTCTCGTGGCTCGACATCAAAGCGGGCCGCATGCAGCAGACGTGGGGTTCAGCGACCGTTTTCAATCAAGTCGACTTCATCAACTCGCGCGATTTCTACGACCCCATGGACTACACGCGCAAAGTCCCCAACGAGATGGTGGAGCTCGACTTCTACCCGACGTCGTGGCTCACGTTGAAGGCGGTGTGGATCCCCGTTTTCAAGCCCGCGATGTTGCCGCCGTCGACCAGCCTCGCGTTCGGTGTGTCGCGTGATTCCGCCGGCTGCGTGTCGGGCTTCCCGGCGCCTCCGCTCGACCGCTCGCAGAACGTGGCGCTCGCGCAGAGCTTCGGTTTCGGCGCGGCGAATTCGAACCTCGCGTGCAGCCTCAACTTCGCCACGCCGCAGGTGAACCTCTACACGCCGCAGAATTCGATCACCGAATCACAGGTCGCGCTTCGTGCGGAGTTCGCGTTCGACAACCTCGCCGTGAACGCGAGCTACTACCGCGGGCGCTTCGGCTTCCCCGTCGCGTACAACGCGGTGGCGACGACCAACCTCAACTCGGCCGACCCGACGCGAATCGACGTCGCGTACACCGCCGAGGTCATCTACCCGCGCATGCAGGTCGCCGGTCTCGACTTCTCATACAGCGCCGATTGGATGTTCAACATCGGCCTGGTTGGAGAGCTCGCCGTCATCTTCCCGGAGCAGGTGAACTTCGGTCTCCGCGCGTACGGCCCGGACGGTTCGAAGGTGTACGAAGCGGCGGGCACGAACGTCGCTGCGAAACCGTTCATCAAGGCGACGGTCGGCCTCGACTACACGTTCACCAAGTGGCTCTACGCGAACGTGATGTACCTCCGTGGCTTCTTCGACGAGTTCAACGATCGCTACGGCATCCACAACTACGTGGTCGCCGCGGCTGAATTGAAGTTCCGCAACGACACGCTCGCGCTGCGACTCGCGGAGATCGTCAACGTCGACGACAAGTCGAACGTGGCGAACCCGCAGCTCACCTGGGTCATCGCTCCGGGCCTCGAGGCGCTCGCTGGCGCGTACATCTTCGGTGGCAGCCCGATTCCCCGAGACCCGTTCGACTACGCCGCGCGCTCCAAGTTCGGTCAGAAGGCCGCGGGCCGCAGCTTCGCGTATCTCAAGATGCGCATGACGTTCTGAAGGAGCACTCCATGAACCGCCTGCTCATTTCTTGTCTGTCATTGGCGTTCGTTTCGGCGTGCTACCAGCCGTCTGACGGCCTCGAGCGCCTCGAAGAGCTCTACCCGACGCCGCAGCCGAAGCCCGTCGACACCTCGTGCGGCGAGGCCAACCTCGGCGAGCAGGCGTGCCTCGGTCTCGGTGGCAACTGGGCCGTACGCCTCGTGCAGCCGGCGACCATCTCGCCGCTCGGTCAGCCGTGGGATCTGCAGTTGTACGACCTGTTCCTCGGCAAGCTGTCGAGCGACGGCGCGCAGATGGAGCTGCGCTTCTGCAATCAGGACGTCAGCATCTTCGCTGACGGTGCGCCGTTGACGCTGGGTCAGCCGAAGAGCCCGCAGGCGCTCAAGGACGCGCTCTACGCGACGCCCTTCACGATCCCCGTCACGGGCAGCAAGCTGAGCGACACGCAGCAGGCCTGGCTCTGGGGTGTGCAGAATCTCGCGAACCCGCTGACCGACGCGCTCCCGACCAAGCAGGACTACATGTCGAGCAACACGGAGTTCGATCAGGACAACGACACTCACCCCGGCGTGACCGTCGACGTCGTGTCGCCTCCGGGCCAACGCTACATGGTTCGCCGCGCGAAGCTCAGCTTCGGAGAGGGCAAGCTGAGCATCGACAACAAGTGGCTCACCGGAAAGTTGTCGAGCAGCGTCGAGGAAGTCGCGCTGGGCGCCACCAACGCGCAGCTCGAGACCGCGGCGCCATTGACGTTGAAAGATGATCAAGTCCGCTACGAGTTCCTCTGCGTCGGCGCGACGTACACCTGCGCGTCGCTGATCACTGATCATCAGTGCCGCTTCAAGAACGCACCGAAGTAACTGGAGTTCCACATGTGGAATCGCTTCGTCGAGGCGCTCGCTGCACGAAAAGCCGTCTCGTTGCTGGTGGGCGTCGCGTTGCTGGCCGGGAGCGGTGCGTTCGCGCGCAAGCTGATCATCTCGGCTGACGTGTCTGATGCGCTGCCTCCGCTGACCGCGGAGACGAAGGCGTGGCTCGAATTGTCGAAGCGCTTCGACGCGTTCAATTCGTTGATCATCGGGCTCGAAGAGCCGAACGCTCCGATGACGGCGGAGGGGCTCGAAGCGGTCAAGCGCGTGACAACGGCGCTGGCGGCCAAGAAGGCCGACGGCGTGCTGAACGTCGCGAGCGTCACCAACGTCGATTCGATTCGTCAGGCCGACGACGGTTCGCTGGTGACTGATCTGTTGATCAGCTCGATTCCCAGAGACGAAGCGGCGCTCGCTGAACTCCGCGCGAAGGTGAAGGCCGACACCAAGGTGACCGGTGCGCTGATTTCGGAAGATCAGCGCGGGTACATGGTGCTCGCGCGGGTCGACGGCACGAAAGACGGCGCGGCGCTGGCGACGCTCGTGCAGAAAACCGTCGAAGAAAATCGCGGGCCGCTCGCCGCGCACTTCTTCGGAGCCGCGTTCTTCACCGGCATCATCGCTGACCGCCTCGCAGCGAAGGGCACGCAGCTCGGCCTCGCGTTCGTGGTGTTGCTGCTCGCGGCGCTGACCTTCACGGTGCGCGCGGCGCGGCCGATCGTCGTGGTGCTGCTGAGCTCAGCGTTGACGCTCGTGGTGTGGGCCGGGCTCGCGGGCGCGCTCGGCATCACCATCAGCGCGACTTCACTCACCGCGTTGCTCGGCGTCGCCGCGTTCGCGGCCGTCGCGTTCTCCCGCGGCCTCGGAGCGAGCGCTGCCGCCGTCGTCGCGGCCGGCGTCGCGGCGTTCGCGCTCAAGTTCGTTCCGGTTCCCTACGTGTCGTCGTTCGGCGTGGTGATGGCGCTCGGGGCCGCGGCGACGTTGCTGGTCGGGCTCTTCATCTACACGCCGCTCGCACAGCCGGTGGAGGCCGCGACGCATTCAGGCCGCAAGCTGGTCGCGCCCGCGCTAGTGCTGACGGTGTTGCTCGGCGTGGTGTCGATGACCGCGCACTTCCGCGCGACGCCGCAGGAGATGTTCAGCAGCGACGACGCCATCGGCCGCGCGCTCGCGTTCTTCGACGTGCACTTCAAGGGCGCCGACATCATTCAGATCGACTTCAAAGGCGATCTCCGTGACCCGCCCGTCGCCGCGCGGTTGATGCGCATGAGCGATCTGCTCGAAGGCACGAAGGAGCTGCCGGAAGTCCGCTCCGTCACGCAGATTCTGGGGTTCCTCAACAAGGGCTTCGCGGGCATTCAGCGCATCCCCACCACGCGCGAGTCGATGGGCAATCTCTGGTTCTTCCTCGAGGGCCGCGAAGACGTGAAGCAGCTCGTGTCCGGTGAGCGCGATGAAGCGATGGTGGTCATCCGCATTCCCACGGCGCCGAAGAACCCGGTCGAGGAATTGAAGGCGCTCATCGAGAAGGCCGCGAAGGACTCGCTCCTCGTCGGTGCCGAGAGCGCGAAGCTCCGCCTGCATGCGATCGCCCGCACGTATGCGCTGAAAGAAGACGCGATTGATTCGACGGTCGACGCGGCGAGCGCTCCGTTGTCGCCGGCTGATCAAGCGGCGCTCGACGCGCAGGTGCGCGCGAAGGTGAAGACGTGGCTCGCCTCGCCCGACTCGCCGTACGCGCCGACCGAACCGGAGTGGACGAAGTTGGACGAAGCGCTCTCGGCTCCGGCTGACGCACGGCTCGCGAAGCTGGTCGCGGTGGCCGCGACGTTCGCCGATGTCTCGGGTCACGAGCAGGAGTTCTCGGAGACGTTGCTCGCGCGCATGAAGGACCAGCAGGTCGCGGTGCGCGCGGAGACGCTCGTCGCGAAGCTGGGCACGAGTCTGCCCGAGACGTTCGCGTCGCGTGCGACCGGCGTCATCGCTGAAGTGCTCGAGCCGCAGACGAACGCGGGCGAGAAGGCGACGGTCGAGGTGCTCGGCCTGCCGGTGATCGCTCCGGCGCTGCAGCGCGAGTTGATGTCGGGGCTCTGGCGTGGGTTGGGCCTGTCGGTGCTCATCGGCGCTCTGGTGTTGCTGCTGCTCTCGCGTCAGGCCGGCGGGGCGCTGAAGGCCGCGTTGGCTGCCGCGCTCGCGTCGATGCTCACGCTCGGCACGACGGGCACCTTCGGCTTCGGCGTCGATTCAGGGTCGGCGGCGTTGTTCCTGTTGCCGCCGTTGCTCGCGTTGGTGGCGAGCGGTGCGCCGGTGTCGACCACGTTGCGCACGGGGTTCCTCGTCGCGTTCGGCGCGGCGAGCCTCGCGTTCCTCGTGGTGGGCCTGGCGCCGGTGTCGCGTATCGGGCTGACCCTGGCCATTGCGTTCGGCGCAGCCGCGGCCGCGGCACACGTCGCGAGAATCGATCGCGATGCTGCTTGAGACGCTGCGCGCCGTTCAGCCGGCGGACGAAAAGGAGACCGCGGATCTCAACGTGATGCGCGCGTTCGCCGCGTCACTGGCTGAACCGTTTTCGCGCAAGCAGTGGCCCGGGCATTTCACGGGGAGCGCGGTGGTGGTGACTCCCGACGGCGCGCGCGTGTGTCTGGTGCTGCACGCGAAGTTGAATCGCTGGCTGCAACCGGGAGGTCACGCGGATGCCGCCGATGGCGGCGACATGGCACGGACCGCGTTGCGTGAAGCGCGCGAAGAAACCGGCCTCGACGTGGAGCTGAAGTCACCGACTCCCATCGATGTCGATGTGCACGTGATTCCCGCGCGCAAAGATGAACCGGAACATCGGCATCTCGACGTTCGTTTTCTCGTCGTCGCGAAGAACCCGGATGCGCTCGCGCACGACCCGAACGAGTCGCACGGCGCGCAGTGGCTCACGTGGGAAGAAGCACTCGCGCGGGCTGATGAAGCGCCGCTCAAGCGATTGCTGCTGAAGGCGAGAGCCGCGAGCTGAGCGCGGCCCTCACCTGAAACGACTTACGCCTTCTTGGTCAGCTCGACGTCGATGTTGATCTCGACGTTGTCACCCACCACGAAACCACCCGCTTCGATCGCCGCGTTCCACGCGAGACCGAAATCCTTGCGCGCGATCTTGGTGTGCGCACGCGCGCCACGCTTCACGTTGCCCCACGGGTCCTTGTGCTCCGCCGAGAAGTCTTCGACGTCGAGCGCGACGGCCTTCGTCACCCCGTGAATCGTCAGCTCACCGAGAATGCGAAAGCTTTCGCCGCTGCCTTCGAACTTCTGTGAGGTGAAGGTGAGCTCCGGGAACTTCGCGACGTCGAAGAAGTCGGCGCTGCGGAGGTGATTGTCGCGATCGACGGTGCCGGTGTTGATGCTCGCGGCTTCAATCTTCACGTTGAGCTTCGAGTTCGCGAAGTTGCTCTCGTCGATTTCGAGCGTGCCCGAGTACTTCTCGAAGCGGCCCTTGGTCCACGAGACCATCATGTGGCGGATGCGAAAGCCGATTTCAGAGTGTGCGTTGTCGATGACGAAGGAAGACATGGGTGGCTCCAGTGCAAAAGGCGGCCGGTGAATTCCCGCCGCGTTGGGTCACAGAAGTACGCACTCGCGCACGACGCGGCCACACGCGTTCGCGCAGAACACTGTTCGCGAAATCGGGACAATCGCTTCAGGGCACGGTGACGCGCACGCCCTGTGATTCACCGCCGCCGCGGCCGAGCGCGCTCACCGCCCACGTTCCCGAGGTCAGCGTGAACGTCACCTGCGCTCCACCCTTCACGCCGCGCAGCTCCCACTGGCCCGCGGAGACCTCGCGGTAGAGCAGATACGAGCGCACCGTCGCGGGCATCGGGTCGGTCACCGAGAGCGTCGTGCCATTCAGCGAGACGAACGGCACCGCGGGCGCGACGACCGCTTCAGCGCGCGGCAAGGCGGGCGCGACGGCCGGCTCCGCGTACAGATTCTTGCCGAGCAGATCGCTCACGCCCTTCAAGTTGTTGCGGAGGTTCGCCATGCGAAAATGAACATCGCCCAGCGCACCACTCGAACGCTTCGTGCGCGTGTACTCGAGCTGCCCCTGAATCTCGGACAACGGCCAGTCAGCGCCGCCGTTCGCCGCGGAGAGCATTCGATAGTCGGCGTGCCCGGGGAACAGGTGACGCCCGTTGAGCCGCGCGGCCCACCAGTTCACGAGCGTCGAGTACGACTGCGCCGACGACTCCGTCCAGTAGAGCTGCGGAGCGAGGTAGTCGACGTGCTCGTTGCTCATCCACGAGACCGCGTCGCAATAGATCGCGTCGTACGCGCTCAGACCGCTCACCGGCTGGCCGCTCTTCCAGATGCCGAAGGGGCCGATGCCGAAGCGCACCGTCGGGTGGTCGCTCTTCACCAGCGCCATCACTTCAGCGACGAGCGTGTTCACGTTGTCGCGGCGCCAATCGCCGAGCGAAAGCGTGCCGCCTCCGCTCGTGTACGCGTTGTACGTCGCGGAGTCGGGGAACGGCGTGCTCGACGAATCGGGGTACGGGTAGAAGTAGTCGTCGAAGTGAACGCCATCGACGTCGTAGTGGCTCAAGATGTCGTCGACGACGGCGACCACGTGTTCACGCACCGCGGGCACGCCGGGGTTCATCACCGGAATGTTGTTGTACGTAATCGAGTACTGCGAGAGCGCCTTCACCGTGCCGCGATACGGGTTGAGCCACGCGTGCACCTCGATGCCCCTGGCGTGCGCGATCGGCAGCAGCTCCTCGAGGGGATCCCACCCCGGGCCGGCGTCGGCGTTCGACGTGAGATACGAGCTCCACGGTTCGCCTTCGTGTGATTCGTAGAGCGCGTCGGCGTACGGGCGCACCTGAAAGAAGAGCGCGTTCAACCCCGCGTCGGCCGCGTCGTTCACGAGTGATTCGAGCGACGCGACGCCGGCGGTGCGCGAGAGGTTCGCGGCAGGCGGCCAATCGAGCCGCGACACCGTCGACACCCAGGCGGCGCGCAGCTCTCGCTGATGCGACACGTCGACCAGCACCAGGCCCGCATCGACGACGCCTGAATCGACCACGCCCGAGTCGATGACGATGACGCCGGAGTCTTGGCCTGCATCGGGAGTCACGATTCCAGAATCCGGCTCGCCGGCGTCGGTGTGGCCTGCGTCGATCAAACCGGCATCGCCGCACACCCACTGCGTGCCGTCGTGCACGCAATGCACCGGCACATACGCGTCAGGCGTGTCCGCGCCGGGGGTGCCACAACCGACGAGCACCACGAACAGGGAGGCCAGGGCGAAGCGCATGGCGGCGCCCTTACCCACTTTCAAAGTGGATTTTCCACCGCGTCTCTTGGCATGTGTCCCAACCGGAGAGACTCGATGACGATGCTGCAAGGCTGGGGCGCTCAACGCCGTGTCGATTGCGACGAGCGCACGCCCGAAACACCGGCGGACGTGAAGCGCGCGCTGGAGAAGAACGGCACCATCGCCAGAGGTCTCGGCCGCAGCTACGGCGACCAGGCGCTCAATGAACACCGCCGTGTGGTGACGATGACGCGCCTCGATCGCTATCTGAGCTTCGATGAGGCGACGGGCGTGCTCCGCTGCGAAGCGGGCGTCTCACTCGAGCAGCTCATCAACGACTTCGGCCCGCGCGGCTTCTTCCCCGCCATCACGCCGGGCACCAAGTTCGTCACCGTCGGCGGCTGCATCGCCAATGACGTGCATGGGAAAGCGCACCACGCGCAGGGCACGTTCGTCACCTGCGTCGAATCTCTGCAACTGCTCGTCGCCGATGGCCGCGTGGTCACCGCGAGTCGCAAAGAGAACGCCGAGCTCTTCTGGGCCACGTTCGGCGGGCTCGGCCTCACCGGCGTGGTGCTCGAAGCGACGCTCAAGCTACGGAAAATCGAGACCACGTACTTCCGCCAGAAGTCGCTCCCGGCGCGCGACCTGACGCACATGCTCGAGCTGCTCGCCGAGTACGACTCGCAGTTCCCCTATTCCGTCGCGACGCTGAACTCGACGGCGACCGGTTCAACGCTCGGGCAAGGCGTGCTCACCGTCGGCGACCACGCCACGCGCGATGAGCTCCCCGCGAAGCTGCAGAAGAACCCGCTCAAGCTCACCGGCGAGCTCGCCATCACCGTGCCCATCGAGATGCCGGAGCTGACGCTCAACCCGCTCACCATCCGCGTGCTCAACGGCGTCATCACCACGATGCTGAAGAGCAAGGGCGCGTTCGAGCACTACGAAGGGTTCTTCTACCCGCTCGACATGATCCACGAGTGGTACCGCGGCTACGGCAAGCGCGGCTTCATTCAGTACCAGTTCGTCATCCCCTTTGAAGACGGCGAGAAGAACATCCGCGAGCTGATGACGCTGATGCACGAGTCGGGGCAGCTCCCGTTCTTGAACGTGCTCAAGCGCATGGGTGACGCGAACGAGGCGCCGCTCAGCTTCCCCATGAAGGGGCTCACCTTCGCCATCGACTTCCCCGTTCGCGCCGGCCTGCTCGAGCTCACGCGCGCGCTCGACGAACGCGTCGCCTCGATGGGCGGCCGGCTGTACCTCGGCAAAGATTCGTACCTCGAAGCGCCGATGCTGCGCCGCATGTACGCGCGCGTGGCCGACTTCGAAGCCGTGAAGAAGAAGTGGGACCCCAACGGTCTGTTCACCTCCGACATCGGTCGTCGCCTGGAGCTCTCGAAATGAAACGCACCTTCGCCTTCGCCCTGCTGCTCGCGGTTTCCGGCTGTGCTCCGACCCTGGTCGTCAAACGCGAGGAGCGCCCGCGCTTCGAGTACCCGCCGCAGGTGCAGCCATTGTCGGTCGCCGCGCCGTCAACGGGCTCGGTGGTGCTCGACGTGCTCACCTCGTTCAACGAATCGCAATGGCGCGTGCGCCGCGCGGTCGAGCGCGTGTCGCAGATTCTGTTGGACGCGCGCATGACGGTAACGGGCGCTCCGGAGCAGGCGCGCACGCACCTCACCGTCGGCGTGAGTGAAAACGGCATCTCCGACGCCGACAAGAACGGCGTTCGCACCGCGAAGATCGATCTGTGGATTCAGTCGGAGCTCGCCGACACGCACCTCAGCGGCAGCGCTTCGGCGAATGACACCGACGCCAAGCTGTACCTCGCGGCCATCGAGAACGCGCTGCAGGAGTTCTCGGCCGGTCTCTACCCGACCGAGGTGAGCGACACGTTCGTCATTCGCGACGGTGAAGGCCTTCAGACGGCGAACGAAAAGCTGCTCGACGGCGATTTCCCCGGAGCGGTCGCCGCGTACAACGAGCGCCTCGCGCAGGTGCCGAATGACGTGAAGGCGCTGTGCAATCTGTCAGCCGCACTGACGGCGATGGGTGATCTGCAGGGCGCGTACGAGGTCGCCACCCGCGCCATCGACGCCGACGTGCCGAGCTACCGCTACAACCGCAAGGCCGACGCGCAGGCCGCGGCCGACCGCATCGCGCGCACCAGCAAGATGCTGGGCAACACGACGTACGGTTCGGCGAAGAAATAATCAGAGCTTGTGGAAGAACAACATCGCGCCGCGGCTGAAGCGCCCGAACGCGTGGCTGAGTTCGTCGCTCAACCCGCCCTCGGCGGCGAGCGCCCGTGCCTTCGTCATCGCCGCGCCCGAATCGGGTTCACCGAGCACTTCTGCGACGCGCGCCCTCCGCGCTTTGAGTTCGTTGATCGCCTCGAGCGCCTCTTCACGCGTGACGCGCCCGGTTTGAAACGCGGTCAGCACGGTGCAGTCGAACGCCCGGCACGCCGTCGGGCGATCTTCGTAGATGGAGCAACCGCCGGGCCCGAAGGCGGCGCACGGTTGGCGAAAACAGCCGGGCTTCCCTTCGGCCGCCGGGAGCGATTGCGCGCGCGGGCCGCCTCCGTCACCCGACGCATGGCTGAACAAAGACCCGTCGCAACACAGCCCGCAGTCGAAACAGAGCGACATGGCTCACCTTTCCGTGAAGAGAACTGCACTTGAAGTAGGGTGCCCGGGTTCTTCCTCCCCGGAAACCCATGAAATATCTCCTCGTCGTCGCACTTTCGTTGTTCGTCGTCTCCTGCGGGCCCTCCACCGGAGACTCCTGCAATGCCAGCAACTGCACGGGCTGCTGCGCCGGCAACGAGTGCAAGCTCGGCAACACCGGCAATGCGTGCGGAACCGGCGGCAACAGTTGTGACATCTGCGGCTTTGATCAGAGCTGCACCGCGGGCCGTTGTTTCTCGTCGAACCCCGGTTCGGGCGGCGGCTCGGGCTCCAGCGGCGGCGGTACTGGCACCACGACCGGCGGCGGTACTGGCACCACGACCGGCGGCGGTACTGGCACGACCGGCGGCGGCAACGGCACGACGGGTGGCGGCGTCGGCACGACGGGCGGCGGTAGCGGCTCGACCGGCGGCGGCGTCGGCACGACGGGCGGCGGTAGCGGCTCGACCGGCGGCGGCAACGGCACGACGGGCGGCGGTAGCGGC
>JBEHYH010000039.1:0-21736 GCA_048498275.1 Myxococcota bacterium
CTCGGGGATCGTCTCGGGCGTCACCACCGGCTGCTTGTCGTTCTTCGGCAGCGTGGGAGCAGGCGTCGCGGGCGTTCCAACCTTCTTCGGGCCGATGGGCATGCGGCGTCTTTTATCGCGTCGACAGGTGGGCGCGTGGCTGAAGCACGGACCTCGTTTCAACAATTGAAACGAACTCAAGCGGTCGGACTTCGTGTGGTAGTGCGTCAAGCCGTCGTGAGCACCTCGGGCCTGTCGATTCTGCGGTTGACGTTTCTGGGCACCTCGGCCGCCATGCCGACGTTGCACCGGAACGTGTCTGGCCTCGCGATGAAGGCCGGTGCTGACCTGCTGTTGTTCGACTGCGGCGAAGGCAGCCAGCGTCAGATGATCCGCTTCGGTACCGGGTTCTCGGTCGACGCGGTGTTCTTCACGCACTTCCACGCCGACCACTACCTGGGGATCATCGGGTTCCTCCGCACGCTCGGCATGGGCGGGCGCACCGAGAGCCTCACGCTGTACGGCCCGCCGCCGGCGAAGAAGATCCTCGATGCCGCGATTCACCTCGGCGTCGATCGCCTCGCGTTCCCCGTCGAGGTGCAGGAGCTCCGCGGCGGCGAAGTGCTCAAGCGCAACGGCTATTCGGTGCGCGCGGTGCGCGTCGACCATCGCGTGAACGCGCTCGGGTATGCGGTCGAAGAAGACACGCGCCCGGGCCGGTTCGATTCTGAAGCCGCGAAGAAGCTCGGCGTGCCGCACGGCCCGGAGTTCGGAAAGCTTCAAAAAGGTCAGACCATCACGCTGGCCGATGGGCGCGTGGTGACGCCTGATCAAGTGCTGGGCGCCGCGCGCGCTGGTCGCCGCGTGGTCATCTCTGGAGACACGCGGCCCTGCGCGACGCTGATCGAAGCTTCGCGTGAGTGCGACCTGCTCATTCACGAAGCGACGTTCAGCGATGACGAGCAGGCGCGCGCGCTGGAGACGCGTCACTCGACGGCGCGTGAAGCCGGCAAGGTCGCGGCCGAAGCGAAGGCCAAACGTCTGGTGCTGACGCACCTGTCTTCTCGCCACGACGTCGACCCGAAGCCGCTGCTCGAACAGGCCCGCCAGGAATTCTCAGGCCCCTGCGAAATCGCGTTCGACGGCTTCAGCGTCGAGCTGCCGCTCCGCGAGTAACCGGCTTTCCCTGCAGCGCTTGCAAGAGCGCGAGCATTCGCGCGCGACTCTTCTCTGGAATGAAGTCGATGAGATGCGCTCGCACCGCGTTCGCGTGAACGATTCGCGCCGAATCGAGCGCCACGCGCCCGTCGATGGTGACACGAACGCGCACCAGCTTCGCGCTCTCGCGCAGACGACTCAGCAGCCCGCGTGCTTCCATGCGGCTGAGCTGATGCGAGAGCCGACTCTTGTCCCATCGCATCGAGTCAGCGAGCTCCTGCTGCCGGAGTTCGCCATCGCCCGATTCCACCAGACGCGACAACACGCCGAAGTCGGCGCCCGACAGACCGCAACGATCTTGCAGCGCGCGTGCCACGCCGTTCATTACCGCTTCATGTGCGTGCTTCCACGCATGCCACAGCTCGAGTTCGTCGTTCGGCAAGGCCCTGATCGCCATGTGGTCACCCTGCCGCAGGATGGTTGACTTGACAACCTCGAGTCTTGCCGTGAGGTTGATACATCAACCATGACTGACACCATTCTCATCACCGGAGGCAGCGACGGCATCGGGTTCGGCCTCGCGCGGCGCTTCGTCGCCGCCGGGGCGACCGTGCTCATCACCGGGCGCTCGCCCGACAAGCTGCGCAATGCACAGGCGGTCGAGTCGCGGCTGCACACGTTCGTGAGCGACGCAGGTCTCGCCCAACAACGTGAAGAGCTCGCCACTCATGTACGGAGGGAGTTCTCGGGCCTCACCTGGCTCATCAACAACGCCGGCATTCAACGTCGAATCGCGCTCGCCGAAGACACCGCGCCATGGAACGAGCGGCAGGAGGAGATTGATCTTCTCTTCTCGGCGCCGGTGCACCTCAATCATCTGCTCGCACCGCTGCTGGTTTCTCAGAACCGACCCACCACCATCGTCAACGTCACCTCCGGAGGCGCCTACGTGCCGCAGGTCTTCGCGCCCGTGTACAGCGCGAGCAAGGCGGCACTTCACAGCTACACGACGACGCTCCGGCACGCGCTGGCGCGTACGCAGTGTCGTGTCGTCGAACTGATTCCTCCGGCCGTACAGACCCGGCTCGCGGCTCCGCCTCACGGCGCGCCGCTTGATGCCTTCTGCGATTCCGTCTTCGAAGACTTGCAGCGACGGGAAGCGCTCCACGTCGGCTTCGGCGCGACCGCCGGCATCGAGAACCGTTCGGCAGAAGAGCTCGACCGGCTCTTCGAGCAGAGCGCCCGACGCGCGGCCGTTCGGCAATACCCTGGCATGTAGTCAGCGCTCCTCCCCTGAGTTGGCTGTTCAAACGTACTGACGCGGCGCAATAGACTGCGTCCACCACATGCAATCGCGTCACGTGTTGTTGGAGTCCCCCGCGCTCGGCCGCCGCGCGCACGTCTGGACCTTCGGAACCTACGGTCGTCCAGTCATCGTCTTCCCCTCGAATGCCGGTGTCGCGCACGAGTGGCGCGAGAGCGGCATGGTCGACGCGCTCAAGCCGTGGCTCGAGAAGGGGCGCATGAAGCTGTACTGCCCCGAGAGCAACATCTCGCAGACGTTCTCCGGGCACGGGCCGCTCGACGATCGCATGGAGCGGCATCGTCTGTACGAGCGCTTCATCACCGAAGACCTCGTGAGCTTCATTCGCGCCGACTGCGAGGCGCCGCGCATTCGCATGACGGCCGCGGGCTGCAGCATGGGCGCGATGTACTCGGCGCTGTTCTCGCTCAAGTTCCCCGAAATTTTCCGCGGCGCGCTGTGCATGTCGGGGCGCTACCGCGGCTCTGAGTACATCAAGGGCGGCGGGTACAACGACGCGCTGTATTTCAACGACCCGCTCGCGTTCGTCCCCGGACTTTCCGGAGCGGCGCTCGACCGTGTTCGTCGGCACACCTCGCTCACGCTGGTCGTCGGCCGCGGCGCGTTCGAAGGGCGTTGTCTGCCTGAGACGGTCGAGCTGGGTCGCTGGCTGCAGCAGAAAGGCGTGCCCACGAATCTGAAGGTCTGGGGCACGGAGTCGAAGCACAACTACACGTGGTGGCAGCGGCAGGTCGCGCACTACCTCCCGCAGCTCGCAGCGTAATCCTCCGCACTCCCCCTCTCCTCTTCACGGGAGAGGGTCGGGGTGAGGGCCGCAACCAGAACGCGACAACCGCTGCACCGATGGATTCCGCGGGTACTTCGCGCGCAGTTGCTCAGCACGCTGCGCTGCTTCAATCGCCTCACCGCGACCGCACAGAATCCGCACTTCGAGCACCGACGCTTCAATCGCGAGCGAGGGATGCGTGAAGCGCGTATGAAACGCGACGAGCGACGCATCGGCTTCACCCCATCGCTGCGCATCGACCGCCGCGACGATCCCCGCGAGCGCTTCCAGCTCAGCAGACATCGAGTCATCGACAACCGGCTCGACGACTTCGACAGGCGACGACACAGCGCTCGGCTTGCGAACCGGCATCGCACGCACCACGGGCGTCTGCGGCGCAACCGGTTCAGGCGTCACCGCTTCGACAATCGGAGGCGGAGAACCCACCGGCTCCGGCGACGCAACGACGACAGGTTTCATCGGGGGGACCGAAACCTGAACCGTGTTGCGCGCCGGATCCGGAGAACGATTCGCTTCAATCGTCACCGCCGTCACGCCCGCTCCCACCGCCGCCGACACCACGCCCACCAACAACATCTTTCCGAACGACGCCGCAGCCACCGCCGGAGCCATCGAAGACAACAACGCCCAGCGCATCGTCGCGCGCGAACGTTTCGAAATCGGAGGCGCACCCTCACGCGCGCTCTCGAGCAGCGCTCGGGCTTCAGGGCTCAACTCGTTCATGGCAGCGCCTCCTTCTTCTTCAGAGCAGCGACGAGTTCGTTGAAGTGCTCACGCGCGCGACGCAGCCGCGAGTTCACGGTGTTCACGTTGCTGCCGATGATCTCGGCGATCTCCACCGCGCGCAGCCCTTCCCATTCCGTCAGCACGAACACGGCGCGTTGATCTTCGTCGAGCTGACTCAGCAACGAGTTCGCGAGCGCGAACGCCTGCGCGACCTCCGCGCGACGATGCGGATCAACCGAAGGCGGTTCAGGTTCACTCGCGAGCCGGGTGACCCGCTGTTCGGAGCGACGCGCGCCGCGACGATGATCTTTCGCCACGCGCACTGCGATGCCCGTGAGCCAGGTGCGCACCGATGACGCGTGCTTGAACTCGCCGCGACGACGATGCGCGACGAGAAACACTTCCTGCGTGGCGTCTTCGACATTCGAAGTCTCGACGCCCAGCCGTAGCAGCATGCGCCACACGAAATCGACGTGCTCGTCATAGAGCGCTGCGGTGTCGAGCGGAGTCACCAGCGCCACCCCATCGTGAGCTGAAAATCGCCGACGAAGCGCTGCGTGGCGAACACCGGTACGCCTCCGACGAAGACCTGCGGGCGGCCGAGTGTGAAGCGCGCTCCGGCGACCGCACCGAGCTCGAGGCCCGCGACGATGAGCACGAAACCACGCAGCTGTGCGCCGAGTGATGTCGCGACGACGGTCGCGCTGCTGCCCCAGCTCGCTGACGCGCTCCACGAACCGATCGACGCGGCGACGCATGGCCCGCCCGACAACGCGCGCCAACTGAAATTCACGCAGCCCGCAGCCTGCGCTTCGACGGCGCGATGCACAGAGAGCTGCGTCGTCAGCGGAGTCGGCAGGCCGAAGCGAACGTCGAGCGCGAGCCGCAGCAACTGGAGAGAGAGATTCGCGCTCAGCACAAACCGTGGCTCGACACGCGGCAGACTCCCGACGTCGAGCGCGGCGCCGCCGGCGAGCGAGAAGTTCCACGGCACGGCGACGGTTTTCGGTGGCTCCACCGGTTGTTCAGTCGCCGCGAGAATCGGAGGCGGCGGAGGCTCTACGGTCGGTTTCGACGCGGGCAACGCGCCTTCACTGCCCAACTTCACCAGCAACGACGCCGCACGCACAGCCTCTTCGCAACCCGGAGCGCTCACGCGACGTACACCTTCTTCGGGTTTGAAGAAGATGACGGTCACCAACCACGCGCCATTCTCTTCACGGAGCTGCACTTCGGCGTGACCTGCGGCATCACCCACCAGCGCAGACGTTTCGGGTCGTGTCGCGCAGTTCTCCGGAGCGAGCCACACGAGGTTGAAGTCGGTGGCTCCCGTGGTGGCAGCGAGCAGCATGAGCGCAACGAGATGCATGCGCGTCAGCGGGGGATGAACCGCAACGTGAACGGGTCTTCTCGGAGAATGACGTAATGCCGAGTCACTGCGACGACGTTGCTCGCGTAGCCGAAATAGAACGAACCGTTCTGCGGCATCGGCACCTTGAACGTCCACTCGTTGTACGGACCCACCACCCAATACGGCAGCGGAGCCGAGCGGTAGAGAGAGAAGCCGTTTTCCCACCCGGAATTCGGTTGCGCCAGGAGCCGAGAAGGCCCGAGAGGCGCAGCGCCTTGAAGTGGGCGACTCCGCATTTGAAGCATCACTTGATCAGCTCGCAGTTCAGTACCCGTGTCGTGCAGCGTCCACACCGGGCCGTCCTGCATCGACAAAATAGTCTCCGAGTTCGACGCGCACGTGCGCACCGGGTTGCACGTCTGCGTCTGACAGCCGGCCTTCAGTGTGCAGAGGCCGAAATCAAAAACGCCTCCGTCTTCGATGAACGCCGCGCCCCACGTGATGGGAATCAAACGATCTGCCGCGCCTGCGTCGAGGGAGTTCCCATTCCAGATGAACTCCACGACGCCGAGCCAACCGGTGACCGTCGCGCGATCTTCTTGAACGTCGGTGAGCTGCAACACGGAGTCACCCTTGTTCGCGACGATGGCGTCGGTGCTGACGTCGTCGAGATACAGGCCGCTCGCGGTCTCGGTGTAGTGCTCGAGACCTCCGTCGTTGATGAGCCACAGTGAATTGCCCGCGATGCCGACGCCGTAGATGTTGCCGCTCTGGCTCGAGATAGTGCTGAGGTACCCGTAGAAACCGCCGTCGGGTTCGTAGACGGTGATCTCCCCTGCGTTGATCATCAGCAGTCGCTCGTGCGCCGTGAGGTACAGCTGCCCGCGATCGGTGCGATCGACGTACGTGCGCGTGAAGCCGCCGTCGAGCGGACCATCGACGTGCACGAACGTCTGCTGCGTCGCGCCGCCGTCGACCTGCGTTTCGATGACGTACACGCCGGGCTCCGTGGGAGTCACCGTGGCGCCGGGCCCGCTGACGATGCCTCCGTCGGGGCCGCGAATCGTCACCGGCGAGTTCTCGCAGCCGGGCGACGCGCCGATGGTCGTGCCCGGCGCGATGTCGACGGTCATCGGAGGAACGCACGTGCCCGCGTCGGGAGGCAGCTCCACGCTTCCGTCTGGAGGCAGCTCCACGCTCGCGTCGGGAGGGAGCAACACACTTCCGTCAGGCAACACCACGCTGCCATCTGGCGCCGGGATATCGACGGGTACGAAACAGCCGGTGAATGCGAGTGCTGCGGCGAGCAGGAGCCGGTTCATGACTGCTGAGTGGCCGGCTCCGATGATTTTCGTCCCGTGAATTACTTCGTGTACTGGTCGAGCCAGCCGAGCACCTGCTCGTGCCACACGAGCGAGTTCTGCGGCTTCAGCACCCAGTGATTCTCATCGGGGAAGTACATGAACTTCGACGGCACGCCCTTGCGCTGGAGCGCGGTGAACACCGACATGCCCTGCGTGTCGACGACGCGGTAATCGCGGCCGCCGTGCACCACCAGCATCGGCACGCGCCACTTCGCGACGTGGTCGATGGGGTTGTGCTTCGCGTAGCTCTCCGGGTTCTCCCACGGCGTGCCGCCGTGTTCCCATTCGGGGAACCACAACTCTTCGGTGTCGAAGTACGCCATGCGCTCGTCGAGGTTGCCGTCGTGCGAAACGAGGCATTTCCACGGCTCGTTCCAGTTCCCGGCGATCCAGTTGATCATGTAGCCGCCGTACGAAGCGCCGAGGGCGCACGCGCGCTTGCCGTCGACGAACGGGTACTTCTCGAGCACGTACGCGAGGCCCTTCTGCAGGTCTTCGAGCGGCTTGCCACCCCAGTCGCCTGAGATCGCGTCGGTGAAGTTCTGGCCGTACCCGGTCGACCCGTGGAAATCGATCATCACCGCGACGTAGCCATGGCCCGCGTAGGTCTGCGGGTTCCAGCGGTAGTGCCAGTGGTTCCCGAAGCTCCCCTGCGGGCCGCCGTGAATCAGGAACGCGAGCGGGTACTTCTTCTTCGCGTCGAAACCCGCGGGCCTCACGAGGTAGCCGTACACGGTCTCGCCGTTCCAGCCCTTGAAGTTGAACTGTTCCGGCTCACCGAGCGTGAAGTTCGCGAACGCATCGCCGTTCACGTTGGTGAGCTTATTCAGGCCTCCCTTGCCGTCGAACGCGAGCGAGTAGATGTCGGCGGCCGAGGTCAGCGAATCGTGCACCACGAGGAGGAACTTCGGCGTCACGCCGACCTCCGCGATGTTGCCGTTGCCGAACACCTTCGAGAGCTCGCCGGTCTTCACCTCGAGGCGGAACAGCGAGACCTGCCCGACGTCGTCAGCGGTGAGGAAGAGCGAGCCGCTGTCGGCGCTCCACGAGAGCGAACCGGGCGAACGGTCCCAACCATCAATCGCGCGCTCGGAGCCGGTTGCGAAATCACGAATCACCACGTGGAACTTGTCGGCTTCGAACTTCGGGCGGCTCATCGCGAGGTACGCGAGCGACTTGCCGTCGGGCGAGAACACCGGCGACGCATCGGTCGCGCGGTTGGTGGTCGTCAACTTCACCGGCGCCTTGAAGCCATCGAGACCGACCTGGAAGAGGTCGAGGTCGGTGCTCCACGCTTCTTCGCGGCCGACGTCGCGCGCGACGAACACCACCGAGCGGCTGTCGGGGCTCACCACGAAATCAGTCGCGCCACCGAAGGGCTTGGTCGGGCAGTCGGCGTTCTGCTTCTTCTGCAGATTGACGATGGGCCCGCCGGCGACCGGCGTCGCGAAGAGGTGCGCGCGGCGGCCGTCTTTCCACGTGTCCCAGTGGCGGATCATGAGCGAGTCGTAGATCTGCGCGCTGCTCTTCTTCTTCTCGTTGAGCCGCGCGGCGGTGCACTCGAGGTTGTCGCAGTCGACGAAGACTTCAGCGGCGAACACCAGCGTCTGCCCGTCGGGCGAAATGGTGAACGCGTCGACGTCGAGCGGGAGCTTCGTCACCTGCGTCGCTTCGCCGCCGGCGAGCGGAAGCTTCCACACCTGATTCGAGCCGGTACGCGCCGCGAGGAAGTAGATGGCGCGCGAATCGGGGCTCCACACCGGGTCGGTCTCGTTGCCTTCGTTGGAGGTCAACTGCGTGAGGCCCGAGCCGTCGGTGTTGATCATCCACAAGTCGACGCGGCCCTTGTTGGCCTCGAGGTCGGTGGTGCGGAGTTGAAACACGGCCTTGCTGCCGTCGGGCGAAACCTGCAGGCCCGAGAGGCGCTTGAGGTTCACCTGGTCTTGCACGGAGTACCCGGGCTTCGCGGCGACCTTCGGCGCGGGCTTCGGAGCCGGTTTCGCAGGAGGCGCAGCCAGCAGAGACGCAACGAGGAGCGGAGCGATCATGCGGCGCGTTTAGTCGATGCAGTGCGCGACGACTTCAACTTCCGCTCGTGACGGTGGGCGCTACGGGTACACCACGCGATGTTCGTCGCAGGCTGGCCCTCGGCACGGCGCCCGGTGACTCGCAGATTCAGACTTCGGGGCGTGGTGTCACGCAACCGCGATACGCACGGTTCTCTGACACCGAGCCCTGCTTGATGAAGTTCGCGACGTGCAGCGGGCTTCAGCGATTCGCGCACCGCGTGATTCCGAATGTCCGCCACGCTCGAAGCGTCAGTGCATGCGATCGACGTCGGCACCGCCTGACGCTTCGACCGCGAGCTCCGGAGGGTTGCCATACACGTCGACCGACACACCGCCCGACGCCTGCCCCTTCACCGACTTCGACGCGTTCACCTTCACGTCGCAGCCGCCTGACGCGTCGAGCGTCACCGATGTCGCCTGCAGCCCGCGCGTGTCGAGGTTGGTGCCGCCGGACACATCAACGTCGACCGTCTTCGCTTTTCCTTCGAGCGTGGCCTCGACTCCGCCCGACGCGTCGACCTTCACCGTGTCGGAGGCGATGCCGCTCGCGCGCAGCTTGATGCCGCCGGAGAGATGCGTGGTGAACGTGCTCTTCGTCGCGACGTCGTTCGCGGTGACGTCGATGCCCCCGCTCGCGTCGAGCGTCTTGAGCGCGGGCGTCGAGACCCGCACCGTCACCTGCTGATTCTTGAAGATGTCGCGCCACGACCCCTTGTTGCGGTGGATGTGGAGCACGCCGTCTTTCACCTCGGTGACGTACGCGGCGATGACTTCAGGGTCTCCTTCGATGCTCAACGAGGTCTCGCCCTTCTTCACTTCGAGCGTGAGCCCTCCGGAGGCGTTGATGCCGTCGAAGTCGGAGACCTTGCGCGTTTCCGTGCGGTTGGCGGCGAAGGCGGTGAGCGATGAGACGAGCGTGGCGGCGAGCAGTGAGCGCATGACCGCCTCTACGGCCGCCACTCCTCCCGATTGCGGCTACTCGAACAAATCGGCGAGCGAGACGCGGACCTCTTCAAACCCGGGGACTGCCAGCGAGCCCTTCGTCACCCGCGCGTGCTTCGTATACGCACCGCGTTTAGGTCCACTGAAGACATCGATCGCGCGTTTCTGCACATCGATGACCCAATACTCAGGCACGCCAGCCCCGGCGTAGAGCGGAGCCTTCACACTGCGATCGAAGCGCAACGAAGAATCGGCCACCTCGATGATGAGCTTCGCCAACCGGGGATGCGTGCCGCGAGGCGTGCGCTTGTCGAGCACCGCAATGTCCGGACCGACGTACGAGTCTTCCCCCGGTATCAACGGCAGTTGCACTCGCACGCGCGCGCGGCCGGTGAGCGCAACGATCAACAGCTCCGACAGCGCTTCAATCACATCGGCATGCGACGGCCCCCGACGCGTCATCTCGACCAATTCCCCTCGAACAAGCTCGACGGGCCACTGGTCGAAGACACCGGTTTCCACGGCCTGCTCGAAACGTTCGAGCGTCCACTTCGCGCGGTGATCAGCAACAAGAGCTTCTGCGGCTTGCATGCGCATCGGTCTACTCCCGGGGTCCGACAAGCGAGGGGAGCCCATCGCGTATGTTGGAGCGTCAGTACGTCTTGCGCAACCGCGCGGCGAAGAACCCGTCGAGCCCTTCAGGCCCGGGCAGCGTGCGCAGATGCCCCTGCCACGTCGGGAGGTTCGCGAGGCCCTGCGGAGGCTCGGTCGTGAACTCCGGGTGCGAACGCAAGAACATCTCGACCTGATCAGCGCCTTCGACTGTGTCGGTGCTGCACACCGCGTAAACGATCAAGCCGCCGGGCTTCAGCACGTTGGCGCCCTGCTCCAGAATCTCGCGCTGAATGTGCGCGAGCTCGGCGATGTCCTTCTCCAGCCGGCGATAACGGAGCTCCGGGTGGCGGCGCAGCGTGCCCAGCCCCGCGCACGGCGCGTCGATCATCACCGCGTCGAACTCACCCCACTTCCCGGGCAGCGGCTTCGTCGCGTCGGCGCACTCGAGATGAATCGCGAGGCCGAGCCGCTTCGCCTCGCTCGCGATCTTGTGCAGCTTGTTCTTGTGCACGTCGACCGCGACGACGTCGTTGGTCTGCGCGAGGTGACACGCCTTGCCACCGGGAGCCGCGCAGAGATCGAGCACGCGCGCGCTCGCGGGCACCTGACCGAACACGCCGACGAGCTGCGCCGCTTCGTCCTGCACCTGCCAGAGACCTTCGGCGTAGCCGTACAGCTCCTCCACGCGGCCCGGTGATTCGAACACGATGCCCAGCGGAGACAGCGTCGTCGCCTTCGCGCTCACGCCCATCTCGACCAGCTCCGCGAGCAGCGCGTCGCGCGTGCGCTTCTTCGTGTTGGTGCGCACCACCACGCTCGGCGCTTCGTTGTCGGCGATGAGCATCGCCTTCGCGCGCTCGGCGCCGAACTGCCGCACCCAGCGCTTCACGAGCCACGCGGGGTGACTCGTCTCGAACGACAGCCGCGCGACTTCGTCGCCTTCGACCTTCGGCAGCTCCGTGAGCTGCGAGGCCTTGCGGAGAATCGCGTTGGCAAACCCCGCCGCGCGCTCGAGCCCGACCGACTTGAGCGCGTCGATGGTCTCGCCGACCGCCGCGTGCTTCGGAATGCGCGTGAAGAACAACTGGTACACGCCGAGCCGCAGCGCCGCGAGCACGCGATCTTCAATCGCTTCGAGCCCGCGGTCGGCGAACTTGAGCAGCACGCCGTCCAACGTGAGCTGCCGGCGCGTCGCCCCGTAGCAGAGCTCGGTGACGAGGCCCGCGTCGCGCGGGTCCTTCAGCGGCTGTTCGTCGAGCATCGAGTCGAGCACCACGTTCAGGTACGCGTCGGTCGCCGCCACACGCGAGAGCACGGAAATCGCCAGGCTGCGCGCGGTGACAGGAGCTTTCTTCGTGGTGGCCACGAGCGTGCCTTACCTGAACTCGCCGAGAAGTTGTCGGGTTCGTCGGCGCGCGCCGCGACCGGGAGAGACGCCGAGGTCTCCCCAGCGAAAAGCACGGGTGAAGGGCGGTGTACGCAGAGCTCGTTCGTGCTCGCCGCGCGCTGGCCCCTCGCTTCGGGCAAGAGGCGTCATCGTGTGGACGCTGCGTGCGGTCAGGACAACCAGCACCATCCACGCGTCGACAGTTTGAGGAGGTTCGTGGCGTGTCGCGGGGCCAGAACGGAGCGGCAGTTCAACCGGCCCTCCCTCCGGGCGACTGAGCACGCTAGATACTCGCGGCATGAAACTCGGCACCCGTTCCGTTCTCGTTGGCGCGTTGTTGGCTCTCTCCTGCGGTGGCAAGACCTCCACCGCGAAGCTCGACGCGGCGAAGTCGACCGTCACCGCCGACAAGACGACGGCCACGGCCAACGGCACCGACGAAATCACGCTCACCATCACCACCGTCGACACCGACGGCGCGCCCTTCAACGTCAGCGGCGCGACCGTCAACATGACCGGCGACGGCAACAACTTCGATCAACCGACCGGTGGTTCATCACAAGGCGTGATGAGCTGCCGGGTTCGGTCGGAGAAAGCCGAAGCGAAGACCATCACCGTCAGCGTGAAGGTCGACGGCGCCGACGTTTCACTCCCGGGGTCGCAGGCCGTCACCTTCGTGCCCGGCCCGGTCGAGAGCATCAAGTTCACCACGCAGCCTTCCAACGTGCAGGTCGGCGCGGCGATGAGCCCGGCGATCGTCGTCACCGCGTTCGATGGCAAGGGCAACGTCACCGCCGACGAGACGCTGCTCATCGCGCTGCGCATCACCGGCAACAACGTGCCGAACATCGACGGAGGCGTCGGCTCCACAGACGGCGGGGTCGTGGTCTTCGATTCAGTGACCTTCGATGGGCCCGGCACCGACCTCGGCATGCAGGCGCGTTGTCAGGGGTGCTCGCAGCCGTGGGCTGACGACGCGACGGCGCACTTCAACGTCACGCAGTAAACGTGGTGCCGACGGCCACCTTGCGGCTCGCGAGGAAATCCTTCGCGGGCATCGGCTTCTTGCCCTCGGGCTGAAGCGTCTCGAGCACCAGCGAGCCCTGCGCGCAGGCGACCTCGACGCCATTCGCGTCAGCCTGCAGCACCGTGCCCGGAGCGCCCTTTCCTTCCGCGGCGCGCGCCTTCGTCACCTTCAGAACGCCGAACGGAGATGAACAGAACGCTCCCGGCCATGGCGTGAACGCGCGCAGCCGCCGCTCGAGCTCCGCTGCGGGCTTCTGCCAATCGAGCCGCCCGTCTTCCTTCTCGATCATGCGCGCCATCACCACGCCGTCGGCCGGCTGCGGAGTCGCGCCGATGTCTCCAGCGACGTAGCGCTCGAGAGATCTCTTGAGCACATCGCCGCCGAGCACCGCGAGCCGGTCGTGCAGCGTCGCCGAGGTATCGGTGGGCAGAATCGGAATCTCCAGGCGGTCGATGACGGCGCCGGTGTCCATGCCCGCGTCCATCTGCATCAGGCACACGCCGGTCTTCTCGTCGCCCGCGGCGATCGCCCATTGAATCGGCGCCGCGCCACGCCAGCGCGGCAGCAACGACGCGTGCACGTTCACGCACCCGCGCCGCGGCGCATCGAGCACGTCCTGCGGGAGAATCTTCCCGTACGCGGTCACCACGGCGATGTCGGGCTTCAACGCGCGCAGCTCTTCCGCGAAATTCGTGCCACGAATCTTCTGGGGCTGCAACACGGTGAGGCCCCTGCTCACCGCGAGCGTCTTCACCGGAGAAAACGAGACCTCCTGACCACGCCCGCGCGGCTTGTCGGGCTGGGTGACGACGGCGACGACTTCTCCGAGCTCGAGGCAGGCCTCCAGAGACTTCACGGCGAAATCGGGAGTGCCCATGAACACGATGCGCATGTTTCTCGCTTACGAAGGTTGCCGCGGTGAGTCACTTTGGTTCTGCGTTGACCCGAGCGCTGAACGTGTCTTTAAAGCCCGCTCCAAGTCCCCCTCGTTTCCGCAAAAAGAAAGGGTTCGCAATGCGTCGAATCATCACAGGCGGTCTGCTCTCTCTCGCGCTGCTCACCTCGTCGTGCAAGTCCGACCCGGCGCTCCCGGAAACGTGGGCCAAGCGCATCAGCGGCGCGAAGAACACGAAGGAAAAGGTGAAGGCCGTCGAAGACCTTCGCAGCTCGAAGTTCCTCACGCCGGCGTTCGTGCCGATGCTGCAGCAGCAGTTGGCCGACGCGAAGAAGCCCGAAGTGAAGATGGCCATCGCGCGCGTGCTCGGCGAGCAGAAAGACCCGTCGTCGCTCAACGCGCTGGTCGACGCCATCGACCCCTCGGCCAGCGAGTCTGACGCGCGCGCGATGAACAAGGAGATCGCGGTCGCGCTCGGTGAAATCGGCGACGTGAAGGCGGTGCCGGCGCTCACCAAGCTGCTGAAGACGAAGGACAACTTCACGGTGCTGGCGGCGATCGACTCGCTCGGTTCGCTGAAAGCCAAGGACGCGTTCGACCCGCTGTACGAGATCGGCACCGACGACGCGATCGAGCCGTTCATCACCAAGAAGGCCATCATCGCGCTCGGCAACCTCGGTGACCCGCGCGCCGTGCCGGGCCTCATCAAGGCCATGTTCAAGGAGCGCCGCGGCATCAGCTTCTACATGGAGTCGTCGTTCGCGCTGTACCAGTTGGGCACGCCCGCCGCCGACGCGTTGATCCCCGTCGTCGAGGGCAAGGACAAGGAGCTCATCGACTGGGCCGCGAAGAACAACGTGAAGGACATCGCGTTGTACCTGAAGGCGACGCAGGTGCTGGGCGACCTCCACGAGCGCCGCGCCGAGAAGACCATCGTCGGCTTCCTCAACTACAAGTCTGAGTTCGACGACATGCGCCTGCTGATGCGCATGCGCGCCGCCGACGCGCTCGGCCGCATGCGCAGCCAGGAAGGCGTGAAGCCGCTGGCCGCGTTGCTCGACGAGCCCGAAGGCAACGCCCGCAACGAGTACGTCTGGAGCCTGGTGCGCATCGGCGGGAAGGACGCGGTGCCGCGCCTCGTGGAGACCGCGACCAAGGGCATGTGGGGCGGCCGTGAAGCCTCGATTCGCGGTGTGGCGATGCTGGGTGACGACCCGTCGGTGTTCCAGAAGTTCGCCGACGCCGACCAGAAGCTCTACGAGGCCGAGTGCAAGGAATACGACGGCAACGAGGGCTGCAACGACGTGCCGGGCTCGCTGAAGAAGCACCAGGAGAAGATCGCCGCGTACAAGGCGCGCGCCGAAGCCGCCGCCGAGTGCAAGGGCGACATGGGCTGCTGGGCGAAGAAGCTCGACGGCAAGGACGAGGGCATTCGCGAGCGCGCGGCGTACGAGCTGGGCCGCTCGGGCAACGCGGGCTCCATCAACGAGCTGATGAAGCGCCTCACCGACACCAACCTCGACACGCGCCTCGCCATCATTCAGGGCGCTGACTGGCTCATCGACGACTCGAAGGAGGCGCTCGCGGAGGCCAAGAAGAGCCTGCCCGCGCTCGAGAAGCAGGTCGCCGACGAGAAGGGCAAGACGGAGTTCGTGAAGGTGAACGAAGACCTCCGCCGGCTGCTGGCGAAGCTGAAGCGCTGAAGCGTCAGTTGTTCGCAGCCTGCGCCGCGCCGGTGCATATTCGCCGGCGCGGTTTTCTTTTGCTCACGTGCGCCCGCTGTCGTCGTCGACCGTGGCCTCCACCGGCGGCGGAGGCGCGGGCTTCTCCGGCGAATCGGCGGTGAGGTACCCGTTGAGCAGATGAATCGTCATGCCCACCAGCAGCCCGGTCATCAGCGAACCCATCGCGGTGCAGATGAGCGTCATCAGGAACGCCACCGCTTCGAGCTTCGAGGTGCGGAAGAGGTCGCGCAACGTGCGCACCTCCAGCAGGCGAACGCCGATGACGCACAGCAGCCCGGCGAGCGCGGCGAGCGGCACGTGCGCCAGGTAGCGCGAGAGCAACAGCACGCTCAGCCCCAGCACCAGCGCGTGAATGAGTGACGCCAGCCGCGTGCGCGCCCCGCTCTGGAAGTTCACCGTCGAGCGCACCACCACGCCGGTCACCGGCATGCCCTGAAAGAGGCCGGCGACGAGGTTCGCGAGCCCCTGACCGAAGAGCTCGAGGTTCGGGTCGTGCGGCTCCTTCGCTTTCGAGCGGCGGTCCAACGCGCGCGCGGAAAGCAGCGCTTCGATGCCGACGAGCACCGACACCGGCAGCGACGCGGCGAGCAGCTCGAGCCAGTCGACGTCACCATCGACGTGCGGCCAGCGCGGCGGAAGAAATGCTGAAGGCAACGCGCCCACGCGCTCGATGTCGAAGTTGAACAGCATCGAGACCAACGTCACCAGACCGATGCCGACGATGGCCGCGGGGAAGCGTTGAAACCTCGTCGTGGAGGTCACGAGCGCCGCGACGAAGACGCCGCAGCCCAACGCGAGCCACGACACTTCATGCACCCACGTCGGCCGGTTCAACATCTGCGCGAGGTCGACGACGCGGTAGTTGAAGCCGAGCAGCCCCGGCAGTTGGCCGTCGAGGAGCCGCAAGCCGACGCCGGAGATGAACCCCGCGAGCACCGATTCAGGCACGCGCGCCATCAACTTGCCCGCGCGCGCGAACGAGAGCGCCAGGGTGACGAGGCCCGCGAACATCGCGGCCGCCGCGACGCCCGAGGCACCGAAGCGCGACGAGAGCTCCAGCACCATGAACGAGAGCGCCGCCGCCGGGCCGGTCACCTGATACCGGGCGCCTCCGAAGATCGCGGCGACCGCGCCGCCGATGGAGCCCGCGATGAGGCCCGTCACCGGCGGCAATTCACACGCGATGGCCAGCGCGACGTTGAGCGGCAACGCGACCGCCGCCGTGGTGAGCCCGGCGAGCACGTCATGGCCCGACGGTTTGATGAGTACTTCACGCCAACTGGCGAGCCAGCCGGCAAAC
Organism: Myxococcota bacterium; assembly: GCA_048498275.1. Taxonomy (GTDB): domain Bacteria; phylum Myxococcota; class Myxococcia; order Myxococcales; family Myxococcaceae; genus Archangium_A. Next base: position 16,670 of record JBEHYH010000039.1, read on the forward strand.
ATGCGCCGAAGTTCGGGCATGGGAACCTCCAGAGAAGAAGCTGTCGAAGAAGGCGCGCGCCCGAGAACACCCGGGCGCACGCAAGAACGTGAACGGCGTTTCAGCCGCGTGACGGAGGGCGCGCTTCCCGCTCGAGATGCACCGGCGAGGGCGGCAACGCCTCGACCTCTTCGAAGCGCGGCTCACGCGTGGTGAGCACCATCACCGCCGGTGGTGCCTCGACGAGGAAGTCGTCGTCGAACACCAGCTCCACACCGTTTTCTTCGAGGCGCTCATCGACCTGGAAGGCGCCGACCTGCAGCCACACCATCAACGCGAGCGCGAAGAACGCGAAGAACGATGAACGGCGGAGGAAGCGGCGCACGGAGCCGGCATTCTTGTGCGAGCGGCTTCTCACGCGTCAACCCAAATGCGCGATTATTCCCCCGACAACTACCGGGCATCTGGGGCATCGTCCGCCCGGTACACTCCACTCCGGCATGGTGAAGGAAAACACGTTCGTGGGTACTCCTGACGATGATGACGATGTGGTGGAGCGCGGTCCCCGGCCGTCGGCAGGCCCGACCACCGGAATTCCCCAGCGGCGTGGCACTGGCCAGGCGTCGAACGGTTTCGGCTCGGCGCAACCGGGCCGGCCGCCTCCGCAGTCGATGATGCGCCCGCCGACGAGTCAGCGCCCGCCGCCCACGCAGTCGCGGCCGCCCGTCGCCGGCGGAGCTCCGCGCGGAGGAGCCGCGAAGTTCTTCCCCCCGCAGCCGCGCTCGCTGCAAGACGCCGGGCTCTCGCAGACCATGGGCGAAGAGCTGGTGATGAAGGCGCTGTTCTTCGCCGGTGAACTGCGCGGCGCCGAGCTCGCCAACCGCATCAAGCTCCCGCAGCTCATCGTCGATGAAATCATCGAAGGGCTGCGCAAGCAGAAGTTCGTCGACTTGAAGGGTGGCGCCGGCATGGGCGTCGGCAAGTCGGGCATGATCTATACGCTGACAAGTTTCGCCAACGACATCCTCAAGCAGATCCTCGATCGCAACCGCTACAACGGCCCGGCGCCGGTGCGGCTCGAAGACTGGTTCGAAGCGGTGAAGGCGCAGACCGTGCGCGGCATGCGCGTCACGCGCGAGAAGATGAAGGAGCGCTTCGGCACCAACCTCATCATCAAGGACGAGATGTTCGACGGGCTCGGCCCGGCGATGAACTCGGGCAAGGCCATCTTCTTCTACGGGCCTCCCGGCAATGGCAAGACCGCGCTCTGTCAGGCGCTGGTGCGTTGCTACGACGGCGAGATCTGGGTGCCGCACGCGCTGCTGGTCGACGACTTCATCATCCGCGTGTTCGACGCCAACCTGCACGAAGCGCTCCCCGACGACCCGAACGCGCCGGCCAATGACGCGCGCTGGGTGCGCTGCAAGCGCCCGCTGGTCACGGTCGGCGGCGAGTTGACGATGGAGATGCTCGACCTCGTCTATTCGCCCGACGTGAAGTTCTACGAGGCGCCGTTTCAGTTGAAGGCCACCAACGGCATGCTGCTCATCGACGACTTCGGCCGTCAGCGCGTGTCGCCGAAGGACCTGCTGAACCGGTGGATCGTTCCGCTCGAGTCTGAAATCGACTTCCTCACGCTGCACACCGGTAAGAAACTGCAGATCCCCTTCGATGTGTTCGTGGCGTTCTCCACGAACCTCGACCCAGGTGACCTCGTCGACGACGCGTTCTTGCGCCGCGTCCGCTACAAGCTCGCGGTGCAGCCGCCCGATGAGCAGCAGTTCCACGACATCTGGGCGACGGTCTGCAACGGCAAGCGCGTGGCGTACGACGGAGACGCCATCGAATGGCTCGTCAACACGCACTACCGGCCGACCAAGCGCCCGTTCGCGGCGTGTCAGCCGCGCGACCTGTTGGGTCAGGTCATCGACATCGCGCACTACCGCGGTGAGACGCCGCAACTGACCCCGGAGCTGCTCGACCTCGCGGCGAAGAACTACTTCGTGAAGTTCACCAGGAAGTGAAGCTCGCGTGGGTGGTGGCGATGTCGTTGGGAATCAGCGCCTGCTGCTGTTCGCCACCGGCGCCGAGAGGTCGCGTCGTGAAAGGAGCGCCCCACCCGCCACCCATGGAGTCCGACGGCGGCTCGATTCCCACCGAAGCGGAGCGCATCGCGGCGCTCCGTGAAATCTTCCCGCTGTTGCCGTTGAACGAACCGCAACCGCTGCCGCTCCCTGACGGCACGCTGGGTGCGCCCGTGGTGCCGTGGATTCAGTACTACGTGTCGTCGGGCAACTGCGACGCGGCGGGCGCCATCGCCAGAGTGCTTGGCATGCCCGAAGACGACGTGTTCACGCAGCTCGACGACGTCACCGACGGCCGCGGCGGCGACATGATTCTCACGAAGGACGTGCTCGAAGGCGTCCCCGGGGCGCATCGCGTGTTCACCTTCGTGCAGTTCGAGCGCGCGCATGAGCGCAACACCGAGGTCTGGTGGACCATCGACCTCCCGGTGTTGAACGAGTCGCGCGACATGGCGTTCATCAACGCGCAGCAGGGAGCGTCGACCAACGCCGAAGATTTCTGGTGGCTGGCGAAGAAGAAAGACGGCGTGTGGTCGGTGACGCCGATCAAAGTGACGTTCTGATCAGAACGTGCCGGTCACGCCCGCGGGCGAGACCTGCACCTGCACCGGCAGCTTCTTCATGCGCGGCTGCGAAAGCTCGAGCACCGCGACCGCGCTCGCCGCCGCGGGCAACGCTGAAACCGCGCCGACCAGAATCGGCCGCAGGTTCACGTCGACCTGCGTGGCGTACAGAATGCCCGTGATGCCCAGCACCCACGGAATCGCGGCGAGGAAACCGAGAATCACCTCGCCTCGGCCTCCGAGCAGCGTGTGAATCGCGAAGCCCACGCCTGACGTCATCACCGCGACCAGCGCGGCCGTGGTGAACGTCGAATCGAACGCCGGGTGCCCGAGGCTGAGCAGCGCCACGATGCCCAGCGCCGCGCCTCCGCCCAACGTGCCCGCGCCGGTGCTGACGCCGACCCGCAGTGGAACCGAGGGCCCTTCAGGAACCGCCACCGCCATCGGGTCTGCCGGGGCTTGAGGCACGGCCTCCGGCAAAGGAGGCGGAGGCGGGGGCGGAATCTCCGCCTGGCCGCAGAGCAACGAAGCTGTCAGGGCCAGGGCGAGCATCAGCTCCCGTCGGCCTTCTTCGCGGTGACTTCCTTGATGCCGCGCGTGGTGATGTTGAGCAGGTACAACTGACGGCGCGCTTCACGCATGTCGTCCATCGACAGCGTGCCGGTCGCGCCTTCGAAACCCTTCACGTGCTGCAACACCTCGCGGAACTGCGCGCGCGACGACGGCGCCTGCTGCTCGATGACCTTGCGAACCAGCGCGCCGGTGTCGAAGCCGACGGCGTCGAGCAACGTGATGGACGCGTCGTGATGCGCTTCGCGGAACGCTGACACGAACGACTTCGTCGCGGGCCTGTCACTGTTTTCATAGAACGCCTCGACGTACACGCTGCACAGCACGTACTTGCCGCCGCGCTCGATGAGCTGTGGGTCGCCCGACGCGCCCCTGGGCGAGCTCCACGTCGACGGGCCCAGCAGCGTCACGGTCTTGAGCTTGTCCTTGCCGGTCGTCTTCTGGATGCGCTCGATGTCCTTCCTATCGCAGGCGTTGGTGATGATGTCTTCGACCGCGAGCGCCGGCGCGACCAGCGACACCTGCTGCCACGAGTCGGGGATCAGCATCGCTTCGAAGTCGACGACGGGGTCGAGCGCGCCGCGCATCTTTTCCAGCGCCTTGCGGCGGAGGCGCTCGTCGGTGGTGTTCTCGCGGATGTCGCGGAGCTTCTCGTAATAGTCGGCGCGGTCCTCGAGGTAGTAGCGGCCGGCGAGCTTCTTGGCCTCGTCGGTGAACGTCTTCTGGTCGTGGTCGTAGCCCTCGATGCCGCGAATCTGGCCGCCGCGCTTCTCGACCGCGTCCCAGAACTCCGACGACACTTCTTCGCCGAACGACGTGTTGGGGTGGAGGATCGCGAACGATTTGTACCCGAGCGTGCCCATCGCGTAGTCGGCCAGCGCCTCGGCCTGCTGCGAGTTGGTCACCATCGTGCGGAAGACGTGCGGCCCGATGGCGGTCAGCCCTTCAGCGCGCGAGAGCGTGATGAGCGGCACCTGGAGCTCTTCAGCGACCAGCGCCGCGCGGCGCGCGTCATCTGAGAGCAGCGGGCCGATGATGGCGATGACGCCGTCTTGAAACGCGAGCTCCTCGACGAGCTTCGCGGTCAACGTGGCGTCGCCCTGCGTGTCGCGCACCAGCAGCTCGATGTCGCTGCCCTTGAGCGCCAACTGCAGCCCGCGCATCGTCGTCTCGCCGAACGCCTTGTACTTGCCGGTCATCGGCAGCACGGCGCCGACCACCTTGTTGTGCACCTGCGTGCGCTTGCTCAAGCGGTCCTGCAGGGCCCTGGCGTCGGCCGCGTACGGAGACGACGGCGCCGTCGCGAGCAGGTCCTTCAACGTCTCGTCGAGGTGAGCCCAATCGCGCAGGTGGTAGTAGACGCGCGCCATCTTGAACGTCAGCAACGGCCAGCCCGGGTGCGACTTCGAGAGCGAGTTCCACGCTTCGGCGATCGACAGGAACGTGGTCTTGGTCTCCACGACGTCTTCGAGGTTCGCCATCGCCTTCGGCAATTCTTCGTTCGACGCGTTCTCGACCTGCTTGAGCGCGTTCTTCAGCGCCTCACCGAACTGCTGGCTGCCGGCGGCCGCCTTCGCGAGCGCCTCCTCGGCGCGCTTCCTGTCTTCGCCGTCGAGCTTGTCGACCAGCGGCTGCAGAATCTGGAAACCATCGCGGTACGCCTTCTGCTCGACCGCGGCGAGCCCCGACTTCAAGCGCGCGTCATCGGCTTTGGGGTGCAGCGGGTTCTCGAACAGCAGCTCGCCGAGCGACTTGCGCGCCAGCGCGTAGTCACCTTCCTCGAACGCGAGGATGCCCGCTTCGTAGAGCGCGTCCTGCCCCGCCGTCGTCTCCGGGTACGTCTTGCGCACCGCGAGCAGCGCCTCGATGCC
>JBEHYH010000040.1:0-21576 GCA_048498275.1 Myxococcota bacterium
CTGGTAGCCGAGCTCTTCAGCTTTCGTCGTCAGGTAGTACGTGTCGACACCGATGCAGTGACCGCCCACCAGCCCCGGAGTGAACTTGAGGAAGTTCCATTTGGTGCCCGCGGCGGCGAGCACGTCACGCGTACGGATGCCGAGGCGGTCGAAGATGATCGCCAGCTCGTTCATCAACGCGATGTTCAAATCGCGCTGCGTGTTCTCGATGACCTTCGCGGCCTCGGCGACCTTGATGCTCGCGGCCTTGAAGACGCCGGCTTCGATGATCGCTCCGTAGGTGTTCGCGACGCGCTCGAGCGTCTTCTCGTCTTCGCCCGACACGACCTTGGTGATGCGTTCCAACGTGTGCAGCTTGTCGCCGGGGTTGATGCGTTCAGGCGAATACCCGAGGAAGAAATCGCTGCGCGCGAGGCCCGAGACCTTCGCGAGAATCGGCCCGCAGATGTCTTCGGTCACGCCCGGGTACACGGTCGATTCGTAGACGACGACGTCGCCCTTCTTGAGCGCGCGGCCGACGGTCTCGCTCGCCTTCACCACCGGAGTGAGGTCGGGCTTGTTCATCGAGTCGATCGGCGTCGGCACCGCCACCACGAAGAACGTCGCGGCCTTCAACGCGTCGACGCTCGAGGTCATCTCCAGCGTGCTGGCCTTGAGGATCTCCTTCGAGATTTCGCCGGTGCGATCGAAACCGCTGCGCAGCTCCTCGACCTTCTTCATGTTGATGTCGAAGCCGATGGTGCCGGGAAAGCGGCGCGCGAATGCCAGCGCGACCGGGAGCCCGACGTAACCAAGGCCGATGACAGCGACTCTCTCAGACATGCGGTGTCTTCCTTCGTGGAGTTCTCTGAATGCGCCCGTCGAGCAGCGCGCGCGTCACGTGTGAAAGCGCGTTGAGTCGTCGCAGGCCGCGGCCCATGCCGTCAGGGAGCGCGAGGCCGAGCGATTCAGCCTGCGATTCGACACTGCCCGGTGAGGTGTTCGCCTGTCGCGCGACGACATCGCGCAGATTGATGAACTCCGTCGGCGCGAGGTTTTCACGCGCGAGCAGATCGCGGCAGTACGTGCCCCAACCGAGAAACAGATCGTCCTCGCGGGTGAAGCGTTGCCAATCGGCGAACACCTCCGCGCGCGGCGTCGCGCTCTCGATGACGCTCGGCTGCAGATCGAGATGACCGGGCACACGCGGGCCGAGCAACCGCTCCGGGCGCAGCAGGCGCACGAAGCGCTCGCCCGTCGAGATGCGTTCGGCGACGAGCTGAATCAGTTCAGGGTCATCAGGCAGCGGCCGATTCTCGTCACACAGCGGCCACGCGTTCGCTTCACCGAACAGCACCACCAGCTCGCGATTGCGCAACGGTTCGATGGGGTCGAGGCGCACCGTGTTGCGCTGACGGCGAAACTTGTGACGCGAGCCATCGGTGGTGCCGCCGATGAAGCCGAGCTGCTTTTCCACCATCGAATCGAACGCGCTGAGAATCGGCGTGAAGCGGTCGGGCGCGCGTTCCAGCTTCTCGAGCACGAACGCGGTCGCCTCGATGGTCGCCAGACAGTGCGCTTCAGGCTCTTTGCGAATGCGGTAGTTGCCCGGCTTGTCGGGGAAGAATTTGAGGCGCGGCAGCTTGGACAACAGCGGGCACTTCTCGACGACCTTCTTCGCGTTGCTCCAGGTGCCGTCGACGACCACCAACTTCTTCGGAGGCGCCGTGAGTTCTTCGACGTCGACCGCAGAATCACTGGGGAACAGCACCGCCACGCCCTCTTCACGGCACAATGCTTCGAGCGATGCGTTGCCGACGGCTGACAAGCCGACATGCAGCTCAGAGTTCGGCAGCGACAGGTGCGCCATGCGGCACGTCGAGATCGGCACCTTCGCTTCACGCGGGTGCTGAATGAAGACCACGCGCGTCTCGCTCGGCACCTGCGTCACCGCGGAGCACCAACACACCGACTTCGGGCGCCGGCAGCGCAGACACATCTCTCGAAATTCGGGCGCGGCACCGTCCATGAGGCTCGCGTCGCTTAGCACGGCTACAGAACGGTCAAACGACATGGGCTGCCGCTTCGTGCCCGGTGCCTACCGGAACGTTCATGCCGCCCGGAGCCACTTGCGCACCACCTTCACCACCTCGGCGTCGTACTTCACCGAGAACAGCTCGACGATGGTGCGGCCGAACGGCTTCGCGCAGTACAGCACCGCGAGCGTGGTGATGAGCCCGATGACCGCGTTCTGCCAGCTCGCGAGGTCCCACTGGCCGCGCCAGTACGTCTCTACGCGCGAGAACGGCCACAGGTAATACAGCGGCCAACCGGGGCCGCTCCCGAGCAGATCGCAGAAGAGATGCAGATGAAACGCCGCGAGCGAGAGGAAGAACACCGCGAGCTTGTTGCGCGCGAAGAACGTCAGCAGTCCGCACAGCAGCACCGCGGAGAGCGCGCCGTGCGTCAGCACGTGATGCCACCGCGCATACGCATCGACGCCGCCGAGCAGCGACAGGCCATCGAGATCGGGGATGACTCCGGCGATCGTGACCAGCAGGCGATCTCGCCGATCAGCGAGCTTTTGCGCGGCGAGCCATGACAGCTCGCCGTGAACGAGCGGGTTCACTCCGCCGAAGCAGCCGCCGGCGGCGAAGGAGGCGCGTCATTCGGAGGCGCGCCCTCACCCTTCTCTCCACCACCGCCACGACGACGGCGACGGCGGCGACGGCGCGGGCCCGGCGCATCAGCGGTCGGCTGCGGAGCGACGCCCGACTTCCACTTCTCGAGCGCTTCCTGATGTTCACCGGTCGCGGTGACCCACACTTCGAACACCGCGAGCGATTCGTTGAACAACGGGTGCCCGCGGAAGCCCATGAGCCCACCGCGTCGGCGACGCATGCCGGCCAGCGTGCGCTGCGCCATCAGAATCATGCGGCAGCGTTCGGCGATGCGGCGAGGCAACCGCGCCTTCTGCACCAGCGCCGAGAGCAACTGTTCGATGGCCTGCGCGACCGTCGGCGGCTTGCCGTTGTCTTCATCGGCGTCGGGCGCCTCGGGCTCGTCCAACGAGATGGGCAGCAGGATGCACGCGAGCAGCATCGAGTCGTCGAACTTCGACCCGTGCGCGCGCACCGCCGCGTCCATCGACTCGACGAAGCGCCAGTACTCGGCGATGCCTTCGGCGTCTTGACCCGCGAGGTATTCGGCGACCGGCGGCAGCAGCGTGCCCAGCGCTCCGAGCGCGTCAACCAGGCGCAGCGCCGGCGTGGCGTGACCCCCGCGCAACAGGCGGAAGGTCTCCTCGAGCAGGCGCGGAGGCGAGCAGCGCGTGAGATCTTCGACCGCGCCTTCCATCGCCGCGTAGGTGCGCGATTCGATGTCGAGGCCGAGCTTCCCCGCGAAGCGCACCGCGCGGAGAATGCGCACCGGGTCTTCACGCAGGCGCACTTCGGGGTCACCGATGGTGCGGATCTCGCGGCGCGAGAGGTCGCGAAGACCGTTCACGTAGTCGATCACCCGCCCGATGGCCGGGTCGTAGAAGAGCCCGTTCACCGTGAAGTCGCGACGACGCGCGTCCTGCAGCGCGGTGCCGAAGGTGTTGTCTTCGGTGATCAGCAGGTCCTTCGCTTCTTCGTCCTGCACGTCGTCGACCGGAGCTGCGGGCACCTCGACGCCATTTTCCACGGCGACGACGGCTTCGGTGTCGGCGGCGGCGATGTGCTCGCTGCCTTCCGAATGCACTTCACCTTCCTGCGCCTCCGAGGGCTGCGGCTCGTCGACGATGGTGGGCATCGCGCGGAACGTCGAGACCTCGAGGATCTTGCCGCCCTTGAAATAGACGTGCGCGAGGCGGAACCGCCTGCCGATGAGCCGGCAGTTGCGGAACAAGCCCTTCACCTGATTCGGAGTCGCGCTCGTCGCGATGTCGAAGTCTTTCGGTTCGCGGCCGATCAGCAGATCGCGAACGCAACCACCGACCAGGTACGCTTCGTGACCCGCCTGACGGAGCCGCAGCAACACGCGCACGGCGTCGCTGTCGAGGCGCTCCGGTTCGATGTCGGGTTCAAAACGCGCTTCACGCTCTTCGACGACAGCGGGCACCGTGGCGGCTGCATCGGCAGGCTCGGGCAACGGCTCGCTGGAGGGGATTTCAGTACTCATCTGCCGAGCCGTACACCTCACGGCACCGACGCGCAACGTCACACGCGGGCACCTTCCACGTCGGAAATCCGGTTCGCTGAAAAAATCGAGTGACGCCGCTCGTTCACTCGAACTTGCGGCGCTTCTTGTGATTGCGCGGCCGCGCATCGTCGAGCAGCGAGAGGTAATCGATGTCGCGCGGTTTCGGCGGAGCGGGCTGCGCTCCGAGTGCGACCACGCGTTTACCAAGCGCCGCGATGATGTCGGGCACCGGGCGAACCACCTGCGCCATCGCCGCAGGGCCCTGCATCGCTTCAGACAACGACTGCGCGATGTCGGCGATGGGGAACCCGCGGCGCAGCAGATCTTGAAACGAATTCGAGAGCGTCAGCAGGTTGTACCCGGCCGATGAAATCAGCTCGAACATCACCTTGAGCACCTGCGGCGCCGACAGGTGCTTGTCACCCATCAACACCAGCGCCGCCTGGAAGTAGTTGAAGATCGGCACCACGCGCGGGCCGTAGTGCGCGAACGCGGCCGGCGGCGTGAGGCGATCGAGGTTGATGAAGATGCGCCGCACCGGGTCAGCCTGGGGGATCGACTTCCACACCTTGATCACCCGCTCGATGTCGTCGGAATACACCTCCGCTGATTCGAGCACGCGGTACACGACAGGCTCCGACACGCGGCGCGCCACCATGTCGGCGAAGAGCGAATAGATGAACGCGTCGGCTTCCGCGTCGTCACCGAAGAGCACTTCTTCAGAATCGGCCGGAGCGCTCGCGCGGCTCTCGAGCAGCACCGGCAATTTGTACCCGACCTGCCCGCGCATCGCCTTGAAGCGGCCACGCACGAGGTTGCGAAGGTTGTCCTTGAGCACCAGCTCGTCGAACTCCACGCCGTCGAGCGCGAGCTTCTCCATCAGCACGCTGCGCATCTGCTTCGGGCTGCCCGACACGATGCACAACTTCGTGTCGCCGTTTGATCTCAGCTCACGAATCAACGCCGCGGCGCCCGGCACCGCCTTCTTCTCATGCGCTTTCTGAAACGCGGTGCGCACCAACTGCCGGAGCGTGTCGAACTCCGTCTGCAGGTACGTCTTGTCGAGATCCCACCGGTAGATGCGCACGATGCGCCAAGTCTAACCGCCCGCGTGGCGTTGCGAGATTTATGACGGCAGCAGGTTTGCGATGGCCTGCCCGAGGTTGTGACTGACGGCCTTCGCGGCGACCTTGCCGGCGTTGGTGATGGCCCGCGACTTCGAACGCCCGTGCGCTTTGATGAACAACTTGTCGAAGCCCAGAATCGGAGCGCCGCCGTATTGCTCCCAGTCGGTCACCTCCTTGATGCGCTCCACGCCCGACGAGAGCAGCGCCAGCCCCGCACGCCAGAGCAGCTTCTCTTTGTAGGCGTACTTCGCGAGCTCCATCACCGTCTCGCTGACGCCTTCGAGCATCTTGAGGCACACGTTGCCGACGAAGCCGTCACACACCACGACGTCAGCGGTGCCCTTGGGGATGTCGACGCCTTCGACGTTGCCGATGAAGCGCACGCCTTCGAGCTTCGTGAGCCGCGCGTGCGCCTCGACGACGCGCGCCGGGCCCTTCGACGCCTCGGTGCCGTTCGAGAGCAACGCCACCGTGGGCTTCTCGTTCTTCGAGACGATGCGCGCGTAGGCCGAGCCCATCACCGCGAACGCCACGAGATCCTCGGGGGCCGCGTCGACGGTCGCTCCGACGTCGAGGATGAGCGAGAACGGGTCGTTCTTCGCGCCGCGGCCGACCGCCGTCGGGTACACCGTCGCCAGCGCCGCACGACGAACTCCGGGGATCAGTGAGAACGTTCGCGCGCACGCCAGCACGCCCGCCCCGGTGTTGCCGGCGGAAACCACCGCGTCGGCTTCGCCCTCTTTCACCAGGCGCGCGGCTTCCATCACCGACGACTTCGGCTTCGCGGTGAGCGCTTCGCCCGGCTTGTCGTGCATCGAGACGAAGTCAGGCGCGTGATGCACCGCCACGCGCTCCCCATGATGCCGGGCGGTCTTGAGCGCGGCGTCGATCTGCGCGCCGTCACCCACGAGCAGCGCGTGGACGTGCGGCGAATCGAGCGTCAACTGCGCCGCCCCGCGCACGATCTCCTCGACGCCGTGATCGCTCCCCATCACATCGAAGGCGATCGTGACCGGCCGGGTTGTCATGTGAACTCAGTCCTTCCGTTTGTTCGCCGACTCGCGGTCGATGCAGCCCTTGGTCAGCGTGTACTGATACGTGCCCAGCTCGTCGCGCCAGTACTCACCGACGTACGGCCAGTAGAGGTAATCGTCGCCCACCGACGTGCGGTATTTGTACGGCTTGACCACCGACTGCTTGCCGCCGGCCTGGAGCATCTCTTCGAGGAACTCCTTCTCCTTCGCGTTGGTCTCGAACTTGATGCGCAGACCGCGCGCGCGCAGCTCGCGGAGCTCACCCTGTTCGAACTCCAGCTTGGCCTTCGCCATCAAGCCGGCCTTCGACACCAGCTCCTGACGCTGACCTTTCAGCTTCTCGATGAGCTGCTTGGTCATGTTCGAGTACTTGAACGAATCGCCCTTGGTGCCGAAGTGATCCATCTCCGCCTCGAGCTCGGCGATCGAATCGACGGTCTTCTTCAAGTCCTTGTCGGTGAGCGCGAGGTTCAAGATGCGCTCGAGAATCTCGTCCTTCCCGTTGAGCTTCTTGCCCTCCTTGTTCTTCCTGCGGACATCGTCGAACACGTCGAAGTACTGCGCGGCTTCCATGTTCTTGCCGATGAGCGCGACCAGCTCGTCTTCGACCGGCCCGTAGATCGCCTCGAAGTCTTCGATGATGGTGAGCGCTTCGCGGTAGCGGCAGTTCTCGAAGTACACGACGGCCTTCAGAATCAGCGCTTCGGGGAAGTACTCGTCGCGGAAGAACGGTGAGCTCAGCGTGATGAGGTTGCCGAGCGCCTGCTCGTACTGGCCGATGCGGTAATGCGCCCACGACGCCTCGAAGAGCGCCTCGAGCCACTGCACGCCGCCGCGCTCCACCTTGTCGTAATAGAAGATCGCCGCGCGGTTCTGCTTTGCGCCGTAGTGCGTGCGCGCCAACTGCATGAACGCCAGCTCGCGCAGCGCCTGCATCTGCTTGCGTTCGGCGGTCATCGGGCCTTCGCCAGAACGCGTTTCCTTCACGACGTCTTTCATCACCTCGAGGGCGGTCTCGAGCTTGTCTTCGCGGAAATACGCGAGCCCCTCGAGGTACTTGGCGCGCGGGTAGAACGGGTCGCCGCGGGGGATCAGCTTCGCCATGCGCTTCACTTCTTCGAACGACTTGTCGGCTTCGCCCTTCTGCGCGTTGTCGTCGAGCGCCTTGCCGCGCACGAGGTTGTAGCGCGCGATGAGGTAGCGGAACTCGTTGCGGAACCGCTCGGGGAACTCGTAGTTCGAGTACCGCGCGATCTCGTCGAGCACGACCGATTCATTCACCGTCTTGCGCGCGATGAAGAACAGCCATTCGAGCGAGCTCTTGAAGAACTTGGTCGCCGGGCCACGCGCCAGCACCTTCGAGAACATCTCGAGCGACGAGTGGTACAGGCCGAGCTTGTAGAGCGTCTTCGCGAGCCAGTACTCGTTCTCGACCGCGAGACCGGCGAGCGCCGGGTCTTGCGTGAGGTCGAAGAACTCCACCGCCGCCGCTTCGAAGTTGTCGGCCTTGAACTTGGCGATGGCCGCGTCGACCTTCTGCCGATCAGCCGTCTTGCCCGACACGTCGACCGCGTCGAAGGTCATGGTAGGAGCCGCCTTGGGCGCCGCTTCCTTCGGCTTGTCGGCCGTCGCGGGCGGCGTGTTGCTCAGGTCGAGCCCGCCGGCCGGCAGCGGCACGTCGTCGCCGCTCTTGTCGTCGGCGGTCTTGTCGTCGTCTTCGGGCTTGCCCTTGGCGGGCGTCTTCTTGCCGGAGCCGGTCTTCTTCTTCGCCGACTTCTTCTTCTTGCCGCCGAGATCGAGACCGTCGAACTGCGCGAACGCAGGCGCGGCCCAGGCCGTCACCAGCACCGCGATGAGGAGCCGTGCGAGTTTCATTTACCGGCCCTCCTTGAACAGCGTGGGGATGAACATCGAGAAACCGAGCTCCGGCATGATCTGGTTTCGAATCGAGAGGCGATTGCCGGCGCGGTCAGGCAGCGCACCCATTTCGCCATAGATCACGTCGCGCACCTCGAGACGAACGGTGAGCCACGAGTTGATGAAGAAGCGGAAGCCGATGCCCACGTTGCCGCCGACCGTCGGCGTGTTGTTCGGGCCATAGAGCAGGAAGCTCGGGCCGACCGCGAGGTACATGTTGAACGCGAGGAACTTCTCGGCGAACAGCGCGAGCTTTCCGTAGATGGGGCTCCACTGCAGGTCGAGCGACGTCAGCAGTGACATGTAGCCCCAGGCGACGTTGGCGGTCTTTCCCTGGAGTGTCGTCAGTTGTTCACGCGTGGGGAACGCGCAGCCCGCGCCTTCAGGGTCACCCTGCGGCCGGCAGATCTGCGCCACGCCGGAAACGAGCGACAGGTTGTACATACCGCGCAGCGACAGCGCGAGGTCTTCATTGAAGTGGTACGTGAACGACGCGCCGAAGCCGATCTTCTGCCAGAACGAGTCGCGCACCGAGATGTCGACGCCGGGGCTGATCTCGAAGCGCTCCGCCATCAAGAACTGGTGACCCGACACCGGGCGAATGCGATCGCGCAGCGGGCCTGAAGAATCTTTGTCGACCTCAGACACGTCGCCGGCTTCGTCTTCAGACGACTTCTGCGCGAACGCGGTGACCGACAGGAGCGCGAGCAACAGCAGGAACAGGCGGTTCATCACTCGTCCTCCCGGTACGTCGACTTGAAGGGGAAGAAGATCGAGACGCCGACGTTCACGAGCATGAGGTTCTGCGTAATGGCTTTGGTGGTACCGACGGGCACGTCGCCGTAGGTGGTGTTGGTGAGCGCCACGTTGATGGCGATGAAGTCACGCGCGATGAAGCGGAAGCCGATGCCGAGATCGAACGCGGGCTTGGGCTTGATGCCGCCGACCGCCTTGCCCGTCACCGGGTCTTTCGGAGGCTGCGAGGTCGCCGTCGTCACGATGCCGCCGCCGCCGAGCAGATACGCGTCGAAGTGGAGGATGGAGTTGAACATCGCCACCTTGCCGTAGAACGGGCTCCACTCGAGATCGCCGAGCACCGACCAGATCGGCTCTGAATAGAAGATGCGGGAGTTGAGGTTGCTCTTCGCGGTGCGCACGTCGTCGGTGGGCAGCGTCGACATGATGTTGAAGCGCGCCGAAATCGCGAGCGTGTCTGCGGGGTAGAAGGCCGCGCGAATCGAGCCGCCGAGCTTCGTGTAGTAGGCGTCGTTGATGTTGACGATGAACGAGGGCGCGAGCTCGAAGCGGCCGCGCTTCAGGTACAGCTTGCGCTGAACCGACTTCACGCGGTCGTCCTGCGTGGTGTCGCGCTCGACCGCCGGCCCCTTGTCTTCTTTCTTTTCGGCGGCCTTCGAGTCGGTCGTCGCGGAGGTCGATGACTTGGACTCCGGGCCCGGCGACGAGAGGTCGATGCCCTCGTCCTTCTTCTTCTCTTCCTTCTTTTCACCGTCGTCCGACAGGTCCATCCCGTCGAACTGGGCGAAGGCTCTGCCCGAGAACAGGAGCGTCAGCACCGACGCCGCAACCAGATTCCGAGTCACTATGCATCTCCGCGGCGCGTTTGAAAGACGCCGAAAACCTTAGGAAAACAGCGCGCGGACAATACCTGTTGTGAGTGAGTTGTGAAGTGTCGAGATCCGGTTGTCTTGTGCTACGAGAACGCCCATGCGTCGTTTTTCCTTCGCGCTGTGTGTGGCCGCTTTCTCGTTGATGGCGTGCCCGAAGACTGACCTCAACCAGCCCTGCCCGTTGAAGAAGGGCAACCCCGACGGCGGCAAGGAGCCGGTGCTCGTTCTCGAGCGCGAACTGCTGCTCCCCGACGGTGGTCACGAAGGCAAAGACTTCATCGGCGTCGGTTCAGTCGAATGCGAAGATCTGATCTGCGTGCGCGATTCGACGTACGTCTCTGACGCCGGCGCCGACGACCCGGCCTACGGTTACTGCTCGAAGCAGTGCAGCACCTCGGCCGACAAACCGTGCCCGTCGTGGGACCCCGCCCTCGATGACACCGCGAAGGCGCTCGTCTGCCGCCCGCTGCTCCTGTCGAAGGAGACGCTCGACGCGCTGAAGGACGATTTCCCCGGCATCTACGACCCCAACTTCTGCGCGCGGAAGCTCCCGAACCAGTAAGTAGATCGTTTCGGCGGCTGGGCCGTGAAACAGGCATGCCCGCCGCCGCCCTGTCGCTCCAACAACGCGAAATTTTTGAACGAAACGTGACCCGCTCGGTCGCCGCCGGTGCGCTGGCGGGCCTCGCGGGGTTTCTTTCTGCGCGATTTTCGCTGGGTTTGCCGCTCGCGTGGCTCGCTGTCACCGGCGTCGCGCTCGCCCATGTGCGTGGAGACAGGTGGGACCGCATTCTGCTCACCGGCCTCTCGCTGGTGCTGCCCGCGGTGCCGTGGCTCTTCGGCTTGTCCGCCGCGTGGACGGTGGGCATGGCGGGCGCGGCCGCCGGCCTGTTGATGGTGAAGGCGCGGCTCACGGAGCGCGGTGAAGAAGGCAACGTCGGCATCTCGCGGCCCGGCGTCGCGCACTATGCCGCCGCGGCGCTGGCGACCGGCGGGCTCACGGTGGCGGGCACGCAGGTCGCCAAGATCCTCTTCGCGCGGCTCACCCAGCTCTCGACTCCGGAGCTGCTCAGCTTCGCGGCGAGCGGCACCATCGTGGCGCTGTTCGCGGGGCTGGGTTCGCTGGCGTCGCACGTCGCGCTGCAAGCAGACCCGGTCGAAGCGCGCGTCGAAGCCCTGCTGCCTTCGTTGTCGGGGGAGTTCGAGACGCAGTTGGCTCGCGCGCTGAACGTGTATCGCCAGGCGGGCGTGCAGTTGGCGGCGCTGCCTCGTGACGCGGCTCGTGAAGAACTGGCGCGCACGCTCTCGAAGCTGACGCGCGATGCCGCCGAGCTGGCGGCTGATTGGTCAGGCGTCGAAGCGCACGTTCAAGAGAGCGCGCACGCGTCGCTCCAGAAAGACATTCAGGAGCTCGAAGCGAGCGCGAAGACCTCACGTGATGCGGTCGCGCGTCAGCAGTTGGAGCTCGCGGCGAAGTCGCTCGGTGAAGAACTCGAGCGCTTGGGCGAGCTCAAGCTGAAGCGCGAACGCGTGCTGGCGCGGCTCAAGTCGCAGGTCGCGTTGCTGGAGCGCGCGCGGGTGGCGCTCATCGGGCTGCGTTCGACGCACGCCACGGTTCGCGCGGCGGAGCTCTCGGCGGTGTCTCGCAAGTTGAACGCGCTCGCGCTGTCGCAGGCTGAAGAAGCGAAGGCCGGTCACGAAGTCGCCACGTCGGTCGAGATCACCGCGATGGCCGCCGTCGATCCGCAAGCCGCTGGCGCAGTCGCTGCGACTTCAGTCGCGCCGGTCGGCGAACGCAGCTGAATCAGAGCGGGTATTTTTCGAGCGCGTTCTCGTACGCGCGCGCGCGATCGAGCACGGTCCAATCGAGCAGGAACATCACCAGCCCCTGCACCGCGAGCCCGAGCCCCACGCCAACCATCGTGCGATCGCTCGAGACGTGTCCGGCGACTGCAAACGAACCTCCCGCTGCTGAGACCGCGGCCCAGAGCGCCAACAGAATCGGCTGATACGTGTGCACGATGTTCTTGAGCCGAACGCGCTCGGTGGTGACGAACGCTTCGGGGTTCGCGGTGAGCTGCGCGTCGTATTCCTTCAAGCGCATCGGGTTGCGAACCGCGAGGTAGATGCCGAACGCCAATTCAATCGCCGCGAAGCTCAACATCGGCACGGATGCACCACGCGCCGTCGGGTCTTTGCTCAAGAGCAAACCAGTTCCAGCGCCCGCGCTCGCGAGCCCCGCCCCTGCGAACGGAATGCCGGCGAGCGCTTCACCCGAGTAATACGTGTGGAGCTGCCCCCGGAGCGTTTCGACCTTCTCCTCCGCGTGAGCGGCGACTGAAACGAGCACGACGAGCAGCGCGGCTTTCGCGTTCATGGGCGCGCCGATCTACTCGGTCGCGCACGAGAAAGAAGTGCGCGAGGCAATCTGCTCCGCGGTCGCGCGTACGGGCTCGCGATGGAGGCGAGACAGCGGCGGAGAACGTCGTTCGCGCTGGTGGCGTCGATGGGCGCGCACGTGCTGCTGCTCGCGTCGATGGCGTCGAAGAACGATGAACCATCGCCCGTACGCGCTCCGTTGGAGCTCACCGAGCTCAGTTGGGTCGAGACAACCTCAGCCCCTTCACCGAATGTGGCGGTCACCAAGCCGCCGAACAGCGCGCCACCGAAAAAGAAGAAAGCCATCGCCGTACCGAAAGTCGCGCTCGCGCCGCCTGTTCCGCTCTCGGCCGACGACGCGCCGAAACGAATCGAAGTGTCGACGAACGGCCTTCCCGTCATCACTGAAGAACCGCGCGGCGTGACGCTGCACCCTGAAGATCTCCCCGGCGCTGAAGAAGTGCGCGCCGACACCGAAGCGCGCGTCGAAGAGCGCGTGCAAGGCTGGCTCAAGGAGGGCTTCGCCCGCGCTCGCGCAGAGAAAGGTCTCTACGACCCGAGCTACAGCGCGCTGGGCGTCGCGCTGCGTGAAGCGACCGATGAAGTACCGCCGCTGATCGACACGAATGATCCCGCGGCGATCGGCAAAGCGTTCGCGGGCGCGTGGCTCCACGGCGCCGAGCAATACGGCAAGACGGGGGCGGCCTACGCCGAACCCGAAGGCCGGCAGGAGTTCATCGAGCGCCCTTCCTCACTCGAAGCAGCGGTGCAGAACGGCAACGTACAGGCGCGACAGCTCCAACAATTTCTCTACGCGGGCGCGCGCCTGCAGGAATTCGCCGACGGCCGCACCGGGCTCGAGCTGTACGCGCTCGTCGAGGTGCATCAGCGCAACTCCGGAGAAATCGAATCGGCGCGTCTGCTGCGCCCGAGCGGCCTTCGCCCGTTCGACGCCTGGGTGATGGAAAGGACCAACGGCCTTCAACTCGCCATCACGTGGGACGGCGGCGCGCGGAAGACGCCGCTGCGCAGCGTGTGGCGCTTCGACGGCATCATGAAGTTCAGGCGAAAGATGAAGCTCTCTGAGCTCAACGGCCGCGCGGTGGTGGGGATGATCGCGCTGTCTGCGTTGAGCGCGCTCACGGCCGCGGGCGACGGAGCTCCACGTGTGCCCGCGATGGCCGGCCGCTTTGATGAAACGACCGGAGAGATGGACGTCATCGACTTCACCAACCCCACCTACGACTGCAAGGTGACGTTGGTCGAAGCCGATTAGCTGCGGCGACGGCGCGAGAACATCATCAACGCGGCGAGCGCGAGCAACGCGCCGGGGCCCGACGAACAACTGCAGCCGGTGTCGAGCGTGCGGTTGCGTTGGTAATCGAAGTCGCTTCCGCTGCCGCCGCCGGTCGGCGCGATCACACCTGCGTCGTGCGCAGGCGTGCCCGCATCGATCTCCTCATTCGGAGTTCCCGCATCGACTTCGACACCCGCGTCATTCTCCGTCACGCCGGCATCGACGGTCATGCCCGCATCTTCTGGCTCCACGACCACGCCACCATCCGAGGGCATCGGGCAACCGCCACCGATGAGGTTCGTGTCCATCGTGCCGCGGCCATCGGTCGCGAAGCTGAACCACGGGCCCCACGCTTCTTCGTAGCGCTGCACCTTGTCGAGCATCGCCTGCGGAATCTGCGTCTGCCCCGGCGCGAGCACGACGATGAACGCCACGCGCCAGCAGTTCTTCGCGTTCGGTGCTCCAGGCGTGCGCGGGCCGATGGCGGCGATGATCTCGTCGGCAGTGATGTCGTGGCGCGTGACTCCGGTCACCGTCGTCGACCCGCTGCTGCGGCCCATCGCGATGGCGTCGACGCCCTGCCCCGGCGTCGCGTTGTCTTCGAGCACCATCATCGGGCTCACTTCCGCCGGCGCGCGCAGACCCATCAGGTACTGGTCGATGTGGCTGTACTTCCGAACGCAGCCTTCCAACTTGTACGAGCCGTTGCCGAGGTCGGTGATGCACTCGCCGTACATCACCGAGCGTGAGTCAGCGAGCCGGCTGTAGTGCTGATTCGGCGTGCCCATGTCACCGCCACCTTCGTTGCTGCTCTCGGTGAAGCCGCGAATGAAGCTCTGTTTGCCGCGCCCATCGTTCTGATCGAACTCGATGCCGAGCAGCCAGTGATGGCCGTACTCGTGACCCATCATCTCGATGCCGGTGAGGCTCTGCACTCCGGGGATGGGAATGCCCAGCGACGGAGACCAGCCCGCATCAGGGTCAGCCGGCAACGCTTCGGGGCCGAAGCCTCCGCCGATGAACGACGTCGTGCGCCCGAGCGTGCCCATGAACACGCACTGACCGAGGCGGTTCGAGGTGTACGTGCCCTTCCACGGTGAATCGGTGCGCCCGTAGCCCGAGGCGTCACTGCGAACCGGCGAGCCCTGCCAGACGTTGTCGAGGTCGGTCAGCGTCTCCGCCGCGCTGAAGGTGATGACGCCGTCGAAGTCGTCAGACAGCCCCCCCGCGCGCGCCGCGTTGAACGCTGCACGGCAGAACTGTTCCTGGTGGCTCGGGAGAATCGACATGTTCTCCATGCCGACGAGCTCGGTGATGGCGCCCGTCGGGTCGGGAACGATGACGATGTTGCCGGCGAAGCCGATGTTCTGCGCCGATGCGGCGGTCGCAGCGAAAAGCGTGAGAGCTGAAAGGAAGCGAGCGTTCAAAACATCCCCCAGGGAAGGTTTGGCCGTAGACCACACCTTCGATGGAGACGATTCGACGCCGGGGCAGAACGCTCTCAGTGACTGAGAATCAATTGAGCTGCTTCTCGATCTTCGACTCGATGCTCTCGGGCGTGTCACGCGGGCCGAAGCGCTCGACCACGTTGCCGTTCTTGTCGACGAGGAACTTGGTGAAGTTCCACTTGATGGCCTCGGTGCCGAGCAGGCCCGGCGCCGCCTTCTTCAATTCCTGAAACAGCGGGTGCGCGTTCTTGCCGTTCACTTCGATCTTCGAAAACAGGGGGAAGGTGACGCCGAAGTTGAGCTGGCAGAAGCTCGCAATCTGCTCCTCGTTGCCGGGCTCCTGACCGCCGAATTGATCGCAGGGGAAGCCGAGGATCACCAGCCCGCGGTCTTGATACTTCTTCCACAGCGCTTCGAGCCCCGCGTACTGCGGCGTGAAGCCGCACTGGCTGGCGACGTTCACCACGAGCACGGTCTTGCCCGCGTACTCGCGCATGGTCGTCTGCTTGCCTGAAATGGTCTTCACTTCGATGTCGTAGAGATTCATGACGTTGCTTCCTCTGGTTGAGCGTTCGACCAGCCGCGCACCAGCGACTGGAGTTGAGCCTGGAGTGCCATCAGCGCTTCGGGTGAGCCGCCCTGCTCCAGCAATCGACAGATGAGCGTGCGTGGAACGTTCGCGGCTTCTTCGCGCAGCGCGTCGCCCTTGCTGGTGAGTGAGACGATGACTCTCCGCGCGTCTTCGCGATCGGCCGCCTTCTTCACCAGCTTCTGCTGCTGGAGACGTTTGAGCAGCGGCGACAACGTGCCGCTCTCGAGCATCAGCCGTTCACACAGCGCGCGCACCGTCACCGGCCCCGCTTCCCACAGCACCAGCATCACCAGGTACTGCGGGTACGTGAGCCCGAGCGGTTCGAGCAGCGGCCGGTAGATGCGCCCGATGAGATTTGTCGCCGCGTAGAACTGAAAGCAGATCTGCGAGTCGAGCCTGAGCAGCTCCGACGCGGGGATCTGGGCGAGCGCCTTCTTCACGCCACAGACCTAACGGCGGAATTCAGTTGCGCGCAACTGATTCGAAAAACGTCACGGAGTCGCGCCGAGCGACGCGAGATCTTCGACGTCGATCTTCGAGCCGGCCTTGATGCCGACCTTCGAGCTCCAACCGCCGGGCACTTCGAGCACGTACTGCGACAACACCTGCCCGGGCGTGCGCGCGCTGGTGGTCTTCGGCTGCGCGTTTTCCACGATGCCGACCACCTTCAGATCGGCGCCGATGAACACCATGTCGAGGGGGATGAGGGTGTTCTTCATCCAGAACGACAATTCGTCGGGCTGCTCGAAGATGAACAGCATGCCGGTGCCTTCGGGCAACACCGTGCGCCACATCAACCCGCGCGTGCGTTGATCGCGCGTGTTGGCGATCTCCGCGTCGACGACGTGCTTGCCGCCGCGCGCGTCGGTCAACGTCACGCGCCGGTGCGGCATCGCCGGCGCCGCGTAGTCTTGCGCGGTGATGTCGGTGACGAGCTTCTTCTCGGCCGGCGGCGCAGGCGGAGGCGTGGGCGCGACCGGAGGTTTCCCTCCCTGCGACTCACACGACAACAGCAACGCGACGACTGCGAAGACCGCGCGGTTCACGACGCGAAGGGCTTGTTGAGGAGCCGGCCCGCAAGATCTGCTCCGAGCGAGTCGCGCATCAAGGTCTCGACGACGCTCTCGAAATCGACGCGCTGCGAATCATCGGAATAGACGAACTTGATGCCCATGCCGGGCTCTTCGCCTTCGACCGTCGACCACACCACTTCACCGAGCAACTCGAACGGCGTCTGACGCTGGGGAACGGTCAACTTGAAGAGGAAGCGCGTGCCGATCGGCAGCGGCTTCTTGGTCTTGATGAAGGTGCCGCCCTTGCTGATGTTCTTCGTGTAGTCCGCGAAGAAAGAATTGAGTTTCTTGTAATCAACCTTGAGCTCGATGGGCGCACGGAAGTTCTCGCGCGACTCCGGCCCAGCTTTCTGATCCGCGGCCATTTGCATTGACTGTATACGTACACCTTCAGATGCGCGAAGTGCTCTTTCTCGTGAGGTCGCTCTTCGCCTCGCCGCTCTCGCGATGGTGGGTGTTGCTCGCCTCAGTTGCGCTGGTGTGCACCTTTCTTCCGCTGCTTTCTGCACCCGGGTACGAGCTTTCGGCGGTGTTGACGTTGCTGCTCGGCCTGCCGGGCCTCGGGCTCGCGGTCGCCGCGTCGCGCAGGGTGCCGGGTGGAGTCGTTCCGACACTGGCGCTGGCGACGTGGCTCTTGCTCGCGGTGCTTCCCGCGCTCGTGCTCGCCACGTTTCGCGCGACGCCGTGCGATCCCTTTTTCAATTGGGCGTTCGCTCCGGTGTTGTTGGCGCCGACGGCTCTTCTTTCTGCCGCGCTCGGTTCATTCATCGGCGGACACACACGGCGCTGGTGGGCTTCGACGCTCGCGGTCGTCGGCGCGATTCTGGTGAGCGCGGCGTCGACCTGTTGGCCGATCGTCTTCGGGCCGCAGGTCTTCGCGTTCAATCACCTCGGCGGGTACCTGCCGGGCCCGCTGTACGACGAAGATCTCACCGTCACTCCGGCGCTGCTCTGGTTCCGCCTCGGCACGGTGTTGCTCGCGCTCGCGTTCGCATCACGGCGTTGGCTCTTCGTCGCGTTGTTCCTGTTCATCGAGCTGAATGGAACGCCGCTCGGCTTCCGCATGAACGACGACGCGCTCGCCGCCGAGCTGGGTGGCCGCGTCGAAACGCCGGAATTCATCCTCTTCTACCCACGCAGCTACGAGCGCGCGGAGGTCGACCGCATCGTCGGTGACGTGAAGTTCCGCATTCACCAGAACACCGAATTCTTCGGAGGCCAGCCCGCGCAGGTGCGCGTGTGGTGGTACCCGAACCCGCGCGAGAAACAGCGGCTCGTCGGAGCGGCGCACACGCAGTTCGCGAAACCCTGGCGCCACGAAGTGCACGTGAACGCGCTCGGCTTTCCGCACCCGGTCATCAAGCACGAGCTCGTGCACGCGATGGCCGCGCCGTGGGGAGGCACGCCGTTCGGAGTGCCGCTGAGCGTCGGGGTCGTCGAAGGGCTCGCGGTCGCGGCCGACAACCCGTTCGATGAACTGACGCTCCATGAGTGGGCGGCGGCGATGAAGAAGAAGGCGCTGCTGCCCGATGTCGCGTCGTTGATGAGCGCGCAGGGCTTCTATGGCGCGCCTCCGAGCCGCGCGTATGCGACGGCGGGCAGTTTCCTGCGCTACCTCGCGGAGACGCGCGGGAAAGACAGACTGCGCGACCTGTATCGCGACGCTGACTTTCAGCGCGCGTACGGCGAGCCGCTCTCGAAACTCGCCGCCGACTACGTGACGTTCCTCGACACGGTGCCGTTGGAGCCGAACGCGGTCACGCTGGCCTTCGCGCGCTTTCATCGCGGTTCCTTGTTCGATCGCCCGTGCGCGCGTGAAGTGAACGCGCTGGCAGATCGCGCGCGCGAATTGCTCGGCACGAACCTCACCGAAGCCGAACGACTCATCGCGCGGTGCCGGGCGCTGCAGCCTGACGAACCGTCACACGTGCTCTCGCAGGTGAACGCGCTCCGCCGTGGAGGTGACGACGCCGAAGCCGCGGCGCTGCTCGACGCCGAGCTCACCCGGCTCGAAAAAGAACCGTCGCCGTGGGCCGATGCGGCGCTCGCGCGCGTCGATCTCGCCGTTGAACAGAACGACCTCCCGCGGGCGCGCGACCTGCTGAACGAGCTCATCGCGTCCGACGCCGCTCCGGGAGTCGACCGCACCGCGCACATTCGACTCGAAGGGCTCGAGACCTCCGCCATCAACCGCTACTTCCGCAAACCCGATGACGCGTCGGTGCTGCTCGCGCTGGCTCAAGCAGGAGACTCACTGCCGGTGCACTACCTGCTCGGCCGCCGGCTCCAGCAACTCGGTGATTCGAAGGCCGCGCTGCCGCACCTGCAGCTCGTGCTGAACCAGAACCCGCCACGCAGCCTCGAACGCGAAACGCGCCGCCTCGCCATCGAAGCGGCGTACGCGACCGGCAACTGTGCACTCCTCAACGCGCTGGCGCAGAGCTCGCCGCGCTTCCGCGACTGGGCGGAACGCTGCGCCTTCGCGTTTCCGTGACAAGCGGCACGCGGTCTGCAATTCCCTCCCCCGCTCTCTGTGGATTCATGGGGTTTCCCTCTGGGGGAGCGACATTTTGGCAAACGGACGCCGAACGGCCCCGTCAAACCGTCTTTCTGGAGTTACGAACCGATGCGAGTGCAGCTTCTGCTTCTCCTGGTCACCGGCACGGCGCTGTCGGCCTGCACGCCCAAGAAGATCCCCGGCACGGACATCGACGACAACGAAGACACGCAGGCCGTGTTGGCCGTGGTGCGCAAGTACCGCGCGGCCGTCGAGGCCCGGAACGTCGAGGGCATCTACCAACTGTGTGACAAGTCGTTCAGCGACGACGGCGGCACGGCGGTGCCCGATGACGACCTCGAATACGAGTCGCTCAAGGCCGCGCTCACCAAGCGCATGGAGCACGTGGCCGATCTGAAGCTCGACCTCACGGTGCGCCGCATCGAGTTCGACACCGACGAAAAGTTCGCGCGCGTCACCTACAGCTACAACGTGTCGTTCAAGATGCCGGGCTACAGCTCGCGCACCCAGAGCGAAAACGACATCAAGCAGATGATGCTCAAGCGCATCGACGGTCAGGAGTGGAAGATCACTTCTGGCATCTGAGACGCCGGCGCAAAGAAGTTCGTTGACCCCCCCGGAAAGCCGCCGCTATATCGCCGCGATTTCTAAGAGACTTTTTCCTTCGAAAATCGAGGCGTGACACATGGCAAGCGAAGGCTCGGAAAACCCAGGCTGGAAGAAGCGCGAGAGTTTCGGCTCCGCACTCGTCCAGATCTTCATCGTCGCCGCGGTTCTCGGCGGCATCGTGTATTTCATCGTCAGCAAGGGCAACACCCGCAAGGACGTTGCCGAGACGCTGAAGGACGCGCGCGCCGAAGCGGTGAAGGGCAACCTCGCCAACACCAAGAAGGCGATCACCATCGCCCAGGGCGCGCTCGAGAAAGACCCGAAGTCGGGTGACATCAACGCGTTCCTCGCCGCGCAGTACACCGACCTGTGGCTCATCCACAAAGAGGCGGGCGCCGACGCGAAGGCGAAGGAATACCTCGAGGCGGCGAAGGCCGTCGATTCGAAGGGCGTCGATCGCTACGGCGTCGAGGCGATGCACATGGTCGCCGCCGGCAAGGCGAAGGAAGCCAACGACTTCGTCGAAGACATCCGCAAGAAGGGTGGTGGCGGTGGCCGCATCTTCGAAGCGCAGGCGTTCGCGCTCAAGGCGACCGGCAACCTGAAGCTCGCCGACAACAGCTTCCGCGCCGCGTCTGACAAGGAATGGAAGGACATGAACTACGCCTCGGCGCTCGGCGAGTCGCAGCTCGAGGTCGGTACGCCCGGCGCGGCGCTCGACACCTTCCAGAAGGCGACCGGGCAGAACCCCGATCACTTCCGTTCGCGGCTGGGCCTCGCGCTCGCGCGCGTGCAGCGCAAGGCGAACATCGCCGACGCGGAGAAGATCCTCGGCGACGTGATGTCTCGCAAGGCCGAGCTCTCGGCGCCTCAGGAAGCCCGCGCGGCCGCCATCGGCGCGCTGTTGCTGGTCGGCGCAGAGCAGTTCGACCAGGCGATCTCGGCGGCCGACATGGCGCTGACCAAGAACGGTGATGACGCGTGGGCGCTCTACGCGAAGGCCTCGGCGCTGGCCGCGAAGAAGGACCCCGGCGCCGGCGCGGCGTTCGACGCGGTGGTGGCGAAGGCGCCGACGGCACCCATCTTCTACTTCGAAGGCGCCGCGGCGCTGCAGAAGGCGGGCATGGGCGACGCGGGCATGGCGCTCCTCGAGAAGTACGAGAACGTCTTCAAGAACGTGCGCACCCCGACCGCCGACGGGAAGGAAGAGGTCTTCCTCGATCGCGACGACCGTTACTGGCTGGCGCGCGGTGACATCCTCAAGCAGGCCAACAAGCTCGACGAGGCCATCGCGTCGTTCGACAAGGCCATCGAGGCCAAGAACGCGAACATCACGCGCGCGTACTACCAGAAGGGCGCGACGCTCCTCGAGAAGAAGGAAGACGACAAGGCGCTGGAGATCCTCCAGGACATCACCCCGCCGGACGGCACGGGCTCGATCCCCGAGGCGTACTTCGCGGTCGGCCAGATTCAGTTCAACAAGAAGGCCTGGGGTGATGGCTGCCAGAGCTACGCGTACGGCCTCGCGAAGATGAAGCAGAAGCAGGAGCCCAAGGAGAAGCTCGAGGCGATCATCACCGACGTCGAGAAGAAGCTGAAGGCCGCTGGCCAGGCTCCGGTCGCCAAGGTGTGGATGGAAGAAGCCAAGCCGCTCATCCAGTAAGGCTCACCACGGTCTCGCCGTACGAAGCCGCGCTCTCGAACAGGAGCGCGGCTTTTTCATTGCGACCAGCTCGCCGACGTCAGGTGCCAGCCGTCGTTCTTCTCGACGTCACCCTCGATGGCGTAGG
>JBEHYH010000041.1:0-21428 GCA_048498275.1 Myxococcota bacterium
CGCGACGCGCAGCGTGGTGCCGAACAGGCTCAGCGCGACGCCCCAGTAGTCGTTCTGCGTGCCGGTGCTGATGATCTCCGACGGCTCCGTCATGCCGGTCGTCCAGTACTGGTACACGAGGTGATTGCTCGCGTCGGCGACACCGAAGACGACGTGCGGCGTGCCGGTCGAACTGACGACCGCCGAGAGACGGCCACCGGCGGAGACCGAGGTATTCGCGGTGCGCGGGAGCAGCGTGGTCGCGTCCCACGTGGTCGCGGCCGCCGTCACCGAGCCCTTGCGGTAGCCGACGTATTCGCCGGTGTTGAAGAACACGTGCGCGATGCCGCCGTGCATGCCGAACGACGAGTAGCCGTACACGTCATCGGCTTCGTTGATCTTGCTCGAGCTCCACGTCGAGCCGCCGTTGGTCGACACCGCGAGCCACAGGCTGCGCACGTGCGAGGTCGCGTCATCTTTCGCGTACGCGATGGCGATGGTGTCGCCTTCAACCTGCAACTGGAGCTGCAGCTTGCGCCCATCACCCACGCCGCTCACCGCGGTCGACGGCGTCGCGAACGTGTGCGTCGTCGAGTTGTAGCGGGTGAAGAGAATCACCGAGTCGGAGTAGTCGTCGTCGCCGTTCGGATCGAACGAGTAGTACGCGAGCACCGGCTGGTCGTTGCCGTCGACTCCGAGCGCGATGCCGTTGCCGTACGCGTTCGCCTGCTGACCCTGCGCCGGCGCGCCGACCGACTTCGTATTCTGCGTCGTGCCGGTACCGCCGCCAGTCGTGCTCCCCGTACCGCCGCCGGTGCCGCCGTCATTGCCGCCCGTCGGACCACAGTTGCACCCCACCAACGTCAGCGCCAACACCGCCGACAACAACACCGCATTCGTTTTCATCGATGAGTCCCCACGCGAAGAGAAAGGCCCGAACTTCCGAGCGGGTTCATCGCAAAGCGGAGGTGACGAATCGGTTATGCGCGAGATGACAGGCGTTCGCGAAAGGTGAGAACGGGCGGCAGGTCGTAGCCGTAGAGCACGCGAGAGACGTCTTTGGGGGCATCGCGCCACACGTCAACGTCCACCAGCGCGTCATCGAGGCGGACCGTCTGCGCCTGCACCTTCACCACCTCGGCGCCGAGCCATTGCCGCAGCCGATGCACGGCCTGCTTGAGCGACTGCTGCGCTTTGTCACCATCGGCGTCAGGCCAGAGCGCGTCGCAGAGCGTGTGCTGCGTGACGCCATCGCGTTGAGAGACGAGCACCGCAACCAACTCACGGAGTTTCTGCGCCGCGCGCGTACCGGCGGTCTCAGCGGGCACACCTTCAACCGAAACCTCGAGCCCGGTCATCGCGCGAATGCGAACCGGCCGCGGCCAATCGTGGTGCGCGTCGGCCGGCGGGGGAATCTTCTTCTCGCGAATCCACTGCTGGGCAATCTCGGTGTGGAGCTGCTGCGTCAACGCGAACTGCATCAACCGCTGCATCATCGACGTGCGCCAACCGCAGTGAGAATGAAAGCCGGCGAGCGATTTGACCTGCAGCATGCGGTCGACCTGTTTGCGCAACGCGGTTTCATCACCGCGCGCCTCGGCGAGCTCCGCGCCTCCGCAGAACGCGATGTACGCGAACGTCGGGTTGCCCGCGGCTTTCGCGAGCTGCATCTGCGTGCGGTACGCGACCTCGGCGCCATCCAGATCTCCCGACGCAACGCGCGCGGGCAGCAACGCCGACAACGCGATGACCTGGTGAAACATCGAGCCGAGCTCTTGAGAGACCGGCCACGCCGTTTCAGCGTGCGCGAGCGCGGTCGCTGCATCACCGCGGCACAGCGCGTACCAACTGCGGAAGAAGTGATGCACCATCGCGTCGAGGCGCTTGTGCGTGCGCTCGGTGCGCGCGAGCTGCTCGAGGTAGCGCTCGGCGCGCGGCCAGTCTTCCTGACTCAGCGCGCAGAAGATGCCCTGCGTGAGCAGGAAGAAGTCGCGCACGTGCACACCTGATGAATCAGCGAGCTCGAGGCCGGCTTCGACCTTCCGGTAGCAGTCTTCGGGGCGGCCCACCTGCCAGTCGACGATGCTCGCGCACGACCACCACAGCAGCCGCGGCAACGCGCCGAGTGATTCATCGCTCCAGACCTCGGCGTCGAACGTGTCGTAGAGCACGCGCCCGCGCGGAAAATCGCCAGACCACCAGAGGTCGAAGATCAGCAATTGCGCGGCGGCGCTGATCCGCGCGCCGGCATCTTTCTCATGCGCGACGTCGCGGCGGGTCGCCTCCGCGTACCGGAACAAGCGCTCATCTTCCGCGCGGCCGTACATCAGCGCGGTGAGCGCATGCGCGTGCGCCTTGAACGCGAGCTCGCCATCGAGCGCTCCGAAACGCGCCTCGAGCCGCTCGAGCTCATCGACGAGGTCCGCGAGCCCCGCGACCGCGCCCCACTGCACGACGTAGCTCGACACCTCTCCACACCACGCGTCGATGGCGAGCGTGGAGGTCGCGGCTCCCGAACGCGCGCGCGCGAAGAGCGGGCGCGCATGTTCGGGCTCCGTCGGCAACAACGCCTGCGCGCGCCAGAACGCGAGCTTTGGCTGCCCGTCGAGCGGCACGTCTTCGAGCCAATGCGCGAGCGTGTGATGCAGACCGGCGGTGAGCCACGAGTTGCCGTGTTCTTCGAGCAGTTCGGTGAGCGCGTTGAGTTCTCGAACCTCGGCGAACAGCGGCATCGCCGCTTCGGGGAAGGTGCCACGCACCCATTCAGCGAGCGCCCGCAACCGCGCGGGTTCGGTCTTCGTGTTCGTCTGCAGCAGACCTTCACGGAGCAGATCGTGCAGACGCCAGCGGTCACTCGCGAGCCGATCGACGAAGTAGCGCTGCGCGGCGAGCGCATCGAGCAGGCTCGACACTTCGCCAGGCAGCAGCGCCTCATTCGGCGTGCGCGTGGGAATCTCGGGGAGCCGCGCGAGCAGACGAAACGCATCGCGCTCCGCATCGGTCGGCAGCGACGCGAGAATTTCGGCGGCGAGAAAGTCGGCGATGCGTTCCTCGGTCACCGTCACGCCGCGCGACGAAGACGCGAGCAGATGGGCGAGCCAACCATCGGCCGCGCGCAGCGCTTCTTCACTCGGCTCACGACGACGCAGCCCTTCGACGATGGCGCGCGCTTCACCATCGGTGAGCCGCAGCTCGTCGACCACCGACAACTTGCCCTGAAACGTCGCGTGCACCATCACCGGCGGCGGCGCGCGGCGGCTGATGATGACCACCTTCAACGCGTCGCCCGAATTTTCCTGCGCCTGCGTCAGCACCTCGATGAGCGCGCAATCGTCGGGCACGCGGTGACAGTCATCGATGACGACGGTGAGCGGCGTTTCCGCGAGCGCGCCGAAGAACTGCCGCGCGAACGACTTCAGATCGGCGCCGTGATCAGGCCGCCACGCCGGCACCCTGGTCGTCGTCGCCGACGCGAGCGCGTCGAACAGACCGGCGGGGTCTGCATCGCTCTCATCGAGCCGGTACCACGCGCAGGGCGTCGTCGCGCCGCGCACCCACGCCGCGACCGCCGAGGTTTTCCCGGAACCGGGGAGCCCGACGACCCACGTCACCGGCGCGCGTGAAATCGCGTCATCAATCGCGTGCTGCAACGACTCCCGACGCACATGCTTCGCAATGGTGGGGATGAACCGCTTGTACCCAAGGGCCAAAGTGCCTCGACCTTAGCGTGCGATGGCCTGTTCCTCGGAGGAACGATGCCTCACGCCGCGCGGCAAAACGTGGAGCGATTCGGTGACCGCAGGGTCTTTCTTCCACGGCACGTCGAGCTCCGCGATGACCGCCCAGTCGATGCGCACCAGTTTGCCGGCCCAGGTGATGGGCGCATCGTCAGGCAGCGCGAGCGGCACGATGTATTCCATGCGCAGCGGCAGGTCGGGAGACCACTTCGCGACGGTCTGCGATTCCAGCCGGAGCCCGCCGTACGACGCGCGCCACTCGAGCCTCACCGTGAGGCCGGCCGCGGTCGAGACGCGTTCATCATTCGGCGCCAGCAACACCACGCACGAGAACTTCTCACCGGGCCTCGCGATGGCGTCTTTGAGCACCAGGGTGACGACCTCACTCACCGGCCACCTCCGGGAGAATCACGACTGGAGCGACCGCGGTGATGTGGCCAAAGCTGCCGTAGGGCAACAGCAGGTCGAGCTGCGCGTGCACCCGAAAGCGCGCGCCGATCATGGTCGGGGGCGCCGTCACGGGCACCTTCAAGGCCCAGCTCGTTTCCCAATGACCGACGGTGTCGACAGGCACGCTCAACGGCAACTGCGCTTCGTGCACGACCTGCGCAGCGGAGCGGAAGTCACGGCCTTCATCGGGCACGCGCTCTTCGATGATGAAGCGCACGCGTTGCCGATTCGTGTTGAGCGCGAGGCGCTTCGGGAGCAACAGCCGCAACGTCACCTGAACCTCGCCGCCGATGAGCGCGGGCCCGCTCACTTCGAAGCTCGCCGTGCCGGCCTGAGAAGTTCTCTTGTCGCGAACGATGCCCAGCAGCACCCATGCGCCCGCGGCGAACAACACACCTCCCGCGACGATTCCGGGAGGATTGTCGGCCGCCGAAAACGAAATCACGATGGCCGCGCCCAGACCTACGAGCGGCAGCGCCACCATCAACAACGCCCACGCCGGTAAACGTTTCACGGCGTGGAGCGTGCCACAGCTTCAGTACGGGTTACCGAAGCCCATGATGTCGCTCATGTACCGCGTCTTGCGCCACACGCCTTCCTGCCCGCCGCCCTGCTTCTCGGTGTTGCCCTCGAGCGTGGTGATGGAGCCGTCGGAGTTCACCTTCTCGACGATGCCGATGTGATCCGACACGCCGTCATCGTCCCAATCGAAGAGCACGAGGTCGCCGGGCTGCGGGTTCGACTTGCCCTTCCAATTGCCGCTCGCCTTGAGCTCGTTCACCACGCTCGGGCAGTACGGGTTGTTCATCTTGCCGCCCGACTTCTGCGAGACCCAGCTCACGAAGTCGGCGCACCACGCTTCGGAGCCACGGCCGAAATAGTTGGGGTACTTCAGAATCGCGCCGCCGTTGCTGCCGGATTCCAGCGTGCCCAACTGACTGCGCGCTTGATCGAGCATCGACTGGCGAAGCGCGGTGCCGCCAGCGGGTTGCGTGGGAGTCGTCGGCGTGGTCGAGACCGTGCCGTTCAGCGCCTTCCACGTCGCGGGCCCGATGACGCCGTCGGCCGAGAGACCCTTCGCGCGCTGGAAAGAAACGACCGCCGCGCGGGTCTGCGGGCCGAACTGCCCATCGACTCCGCTGGAAGAGAGGAAGCCGTGCTTCGCGAGCAGCGACTGCGCATCGCGCACGTCGCCGCCCATGTCGCCCTGGCGCAACACCGGCTGCGAGCTCGACGCAGGAGGCGGCGGCGCGACCGTACCGCTCTTCAACGCGGCCCAGGTCTTCGGGCCCACGACGCCATCGACGCCGAGGCCCTTCGCCTTCTGGAACGCCTTCACCGCCGCTTCGGTCTTCGGGCCGAAATCACCATCGACGCCTCCGGTGGAAAAACCGGCGGCGGTCAGCGCCTGCTGAAGTTGGGAAACCGACGCGCCCGACGCGCCACGGCTGAGGGTTGGAGTCGACGAAGTCGAGGTGAGGGTCTGCGGAACGTAACGAGCGACGGAAACGGTCATGGGTGCGATCTCCTTGAGGAAATTCTCGCCAACGGACCATTTCTCGTTGTCACCAACCGCCTTGACAGGAAGTTGGTGCGCGGAGGCTCCAACGTAAGTGGTTAAGAATTGTTTGAGTGGAGCAAGCGCGCTCCAGCGTGGTTAGCCTGACTGCACCAATGAGCGACGAAACACGCAGCGCCACCATCAGGGAAATACCGGTTCTTTTGTTCGTGCGCGGCGCGACGTTGCTCACCGTGATGATGACGCTGCTCGGGAGCCTTCACTGGTACCTCGGGCTGCGGCTGATTCGTGACACGGCGTTGCCGCAGCCGTTCGCGCAGCTTGGCTGGGTCGTCATCTGGAGCCTGCTCGCCGTACTCATCGGCGGCTTCATCGGCGGCCGGTTGTTACCGCGCGGTGCCGCGAAGGTGTTCCAGTGGTTCGGCTTCATCTGGATGGGCGCGTTCGGGCTGCTGGTCGCGGGCTTCGCGGCGAGTGACCTGGTGCTGTTCATCGCGGGGAAGCTCACCACCGCGCAGCCTGAGTGGGCGCTGTGGCGCACGGTGGTGGTGCTCGCGCTGGTGGTGCCGGCGTTGATGTGGGGTTTCTACATTTCGAGCCGGCCGGCGACGAAGCGCATCACGGTTCAGATCCCCGGGCTCGACAAGTCGCTCGACGGGTTCCGCATCGTGCAACTGAGCGACGTGCACATCGGCGAGACGCTCGACCGCCGCTTCGCGAAGTTGGTGACGGAGCACGCGAATGGTCTCAAGCCCGACCTCATCGCGGTGACCGGCGACCTCATCGACGGCTCGGTGCACAAGCTGCGCGATGAAGTGCAGCCGTTGTCTGAGCTGCGCGCCGAACACGGCGTCTATTACGTGACGGGAAATCACGAGTACTACCACGGCGGTTCTGCGTGGCAGGCGGAGGCGAAGCGGCTGGGCTTCACGGTGCTCCACAATGATCACCGCGTGGTCGCTGATGGAAAGCTGGTCATCGGCGGCGTGCCTGACGTCGAAGGTGGCCACTTCTCGCCCGCGCATGCGCCCGATGCGGCGGCGACGTTCGCTTCAGCGCCCGCCGGGGTGCCCCGCGTGTTGCTCGCGCATCAACCGCGCTTCGCGAAGGCGGCGAGCGACGCGAAGGTCTCGCTGATGCTCTCGGGCCACACGCACGGTGGGCAGATCTTCCCCTTCATGTTCTTCGTGAAGTTGCAGCAGCCGGTCATCGGCGGCTTCTCGACGCTCCACGGAGTGCCCACGTACACCAGCAACGGCACCGGTTACTGGGGCCCTCCGTTCCGCATCGGTGCGCGCGGTGAAGTGACCGAAGTCACGCTCCGCGCGGCGTAAAAAAAGCGCCCCCGTCGTGCGGAGGCGCTCTTCGGAGCTGAACGCCAGTCAACGACTGGCCGGCCAATCATTCGGCTCCTGCAAGTACACGAACGATGCGCGCGTCGTCACGCCAGTTCAAGACCGCAGCGCCGCGAGCCCTTCTTCGACCGAGAGAACCGGGGCGTAACCGAGCTCGCGTTTCGCCTTCGACGCGTTGACGGTGACCGAGGCCGACATCATCGAAATCGAGAAGCGGGTGAACGGCGGGCGGCGCTCGAGACCGAAGAGGGTCCACACGCCTTCGATGAGTGAAGCGAGACCGCGCATGAGCCATTTCGGCACGGAGCGCTCGGGCAACTTCACGCCACGCGTGAGCGCCGCTGCCGACAGGAAGTCGTGCATGGTGGTCGTGCCGTCGTCGCACACGAAGTACGCCTCACCGCCGCGGCCGTGGGTGAGCGCGAGCTCGAGGCCCTTCACGAGATTGAAGACGTGCGTGGTCGAGGTGCGTTGCTTGCCGCCGTCGAACCACGCCCAGCCGCCTTTCTGTGCGACTTCGAGAACGGCCGGCAACACCGACGCGTCACGCGGCCCCCACACCAACCGCGGGCGGATGCTGAGGGTGGTGAAGCCTTCCGAATTCGCGGCGAGCACGCGGCGTTCGGCTTCGGCTTTCGTCTCCGGGTACAGAAAGCGTTGCGGGTTCGCGTAGGGAGCCGTCTCGTCGACGTCGATCAAATCCGCTCCGTTGAAGAGCGCGGCTTCGGTGCCGACGAGAATGAAGCGCTTCACACCGGCGGCCTTCGCGGCGTCGAGCGCGCGCTGGGTACCGTGAACGTTGGCTTCCTCGAACTCCGCGCGGGTGCCCCATTCTTCGACGAACGCGGCGGCGTGAATGACCGCGTCGCAGCCCTGCATCATCGACGCGTTCAAGTTCGTGAGGTCACCGCGCACCGGCGTCGCGCCGTAACCCTGCACGATCTTCTCCGACGCTTCCGAGCGCGCGAGCGCGACGACCTCATGTCCCGCGGCGACGAACTTCTCGATGACGTGACCGCCGATGAAGCCGCTGCCACCGGTGACGAAGACGCGCATGCGCAAACTCATAACCGCTGCCTCGGTCGAAACCATCTCCGCGATGGAACTGGGCGACTCTCAAGGTCGAGACGCCTCGGTAGACGCGGCCTCACGGCGAGGAGCTCTCCATCGAAGGCGCGAGCACTCAGTACGGGGGCCGACGAGGGGCGGGAGCTCCCGCATACGAAAACGTGCCGAACCAGCTTGAGGCGTTCGATGCGAAGTGAGGGCTCGCTCGCGATGCGCACGACGCGGACCTGCTGCAGCTCTCAACCGCTCAAGGCTTTGAAGGCTGTGTTCGCTGAAATGTGAACGCGGTGCTCGTCGCGCAGTTGCCTCTCGACCTCACGCAAACGAGCGCAACTGGCTCGGCACATTTTTACATCCGCGAGCTCCCGCCCCTCGTCGGCCCCCGTACTGAGTGCTCGCGCCTTCGTTGAAGTGCTCCGGCTTCCAGCGCGTGGACCGAGTCTCTTCAACCTCGAGCGTCGCCCAGCTCGTGACGTGCAGTCAGCTCTCTGCGACGGCGCGTTCACTCAACGCCCAGACTCTCTCAGCGAGTTCGAGGTCGCTGCCGTCTGCGTTCGTCTCGGCAATTGCGCAATCAGCGAGATACGCGCCCGACTTGCCTGCGAGTTCTGGAGAGAGCGCCGCGTACACCGTCGTCGCCGCGCCCTGCGACGCGACCTTGAACAACATCGGACCGATCGTTCGGAACGCCGAGACGATGATTCCCGGCAAGCGCAACCCCTGCGTGATGTTCGTCACCACGATACCGGGGTGCACCGCGAACGCTGCCATTCCCCCGGGGAGCCGCTTCGCCAGCGCGCGCGTGAAGAGCGCGTTCGCCAACTTCGAATCTCCATACACGCCCATCGGCGTGTAGTCGGGCGTCGGTTTCTTCTCGAGCCCGGCCAGCAGCCGATCTCGATTCGCTCGTTTGTGCGCGCGGCTCGACACCGTCACCACGCGCGCTCCCGGCTGCAGACACGGCAACAACTGCGTCGTCAGCAGAAAGTGCCCGAGGTGATTCGTACCGACCTGCGTCTCGAACCCCTGCGGCGTCTTGCTCGGCGGCAGCCCCATCAACCCCGCGTTGTTGATCAGAAAATGCAGCGGGCGATTGCCCCACGCCTTCGTGAACGCGCGCACCGAGTTCAGATCGCTCAAGTCCAACGCGCGCACGTCCGACGACTGCGGCAGCGTCTTCGCGACTGCTTCTCCAGCGGCGACATTGCGCACCGCGAGCACCACATGCGCTCCGGCCGAGGAGAACGCCTTCGCGGTTTCAAGCCCGATGCCCGACGACGCGCCGGTGATGATGACCGTCTTGTCCTTCAATGACGCGCCCTGGAGCGCCTCCTGCGCGGTCGATCGACTCCCGAGTTTCACGCGATGGCTTTCTCACTGAGCGCCCACACCTGCTCCGCCAGTTCTGCATTGCTGCCGTCAGCGCTGGTCTTCGTCACTTTGCAGTCGGCGAGATACGCCCCCGACTGGCCCTTCAGCTCCGGAGCAGTCGCCGCGTACACAGTCGTCGCCGCGCCCTGCGGAATGCTCTTCATGAAGATGCCGCCGACCGCGCGATAGATGGCGCCCAACACGCCCATGCTGCGGGAGAGGTTCGTGTTGATGACGCCCGGGTGCACCGAGAACGCCTCGACGCCCGCAGGCAGCCGCTTCGCGAGGCCCTTCACGAAGAGCACGTTCGCCAGCTTCGAATCTCCGTACGCGCCGAACGGCGAATAGTCGGTCGGCTTCTTCTCAAGCGCCGCGACGAGCCGCGCGCCCTTCCCGCTCTCGTGCAGCTTGCTCGAGAGGGCCACGATGCGCGACGGCGCCGACTTCTCGAGCACCGGCAACAACGCCTTCGTGAGCGCGAAGTGGCCGACGTGATTCGTGCCGACCTGCGTCTCGAACCCCTGCGCGGTCACGCCCTTCGGAGTCGCCATCACTCCCGCGTTGTTGATCAGCAGATGCAACGGCCGGCCACTCGCGAGCCACGCATCGGTGAACTTCTTCACCGACGTGAGGTCGCTCAACTCGAGCTCCATCGCTTCGACGTTTCCACCGAGCGTCTTCGCCAACTCCGCGCCCGCCTTCACGTTGCGCACCGCCATCACGACGGTCGCTCCGGCTTTCGCCAGCACGCGAGCGGTCTCGGTGCCGATGCCCGACGTCGCGCCGGTGACGATGACCGTCTTGCCCGCGAGTGACTGACCTTGAAGCGCCTCTTCCGCAGTGGTTCTGGATCCGAAGCTCATGGTGCCCCGTGGTTAGCGACGGCGCGAAATGGGCCGCCGTGAAGAAGTGTGAACGAACGACGCCGCCGCGAGCAGCGCTGAGACCATCGGCGTCTCGTCAGCGCGACTCTTGCCGGCGATGTCGTACGCGACGCCGTGATCAGGCGATGTG
Organism: Myxococcota bacterium; assembly: GCA_048498275.1. Lineage (GTDB taxonomy): Bacteria > Myxococcota > Myxococcia > Myxococcales > Myxococcaceae > Archangium_A. Next base: position 10,494 of record JBEHYH010000041.1, read on the forward strand.
CGCGGCACCGGCAGACCGACCGTCACGTTCACCGTGCGCGTGAAGTCGAGCGTCTTCGTCGCGACGAGCCCTTGATCATGAAACATCGCGAGCGCGACATCGAAGCCGGCGGCGGCCGACGCAAAGAGTCCATCCGCCGCGAAGGGGCCGAAAGCGTTCACGCCGTTGCGGCGCGCCTGCGTAATCGCCGGCGAAATCACGCGGAGCTCTTCATCACCCAACACGCCACCGTCACCCGCATGTGGATTCACTCCGCACACCGCGATGCGCGGCTTCTTGCCGACGAGCGCAGTCCAGCCACTCGACAGCAGCGACAACTGCTTCACCAGCTTCTCAATCGACAACGCGCCGGCCACCTCACGCAACGGCAGATGATTCGTCGCCAGGGCCACCGACAACTTCGGGCCCTTCATCAGCATCATCACCTCGACGCCGAATGACTCCGCGAGCAGCTCGGTGTGACCCGAGAATGGAACGCCCGCTTTCGAAATGGCCTCTTTCGATACCGGCGCGGTGCAGAGGGCGTCGATGTCGCCGGCCTTCGCCGCGGCGATCGCGGTGTTCACGTACGCGAGCTGCGCGAGCCCGCCGAGCTTCGTGGGCTTCCCCGGCTTCCGGTCTGCTGCGGTGAGCTGACTCACCACGCGCAGCTCGTGCTTCGTGCGAATGGACGCATCGCCGAACAGCACCGGCGTCAACGCGCGCTTCACCTTCGGGTTCTCGAGCGCCTTGAGCGTGACCTCCGCGCCGATGCCCGAGGGGTCACCGAGCGAAATGCCGACGCGCGGCTTCACAACTTCACTTCGACGACGGCAGAGGCCCGGAGCTCCTGCACGAACTGGTCGGTGTACTTCTCCATCTGCCCGCGGAGCATTCGTTCACGCAGCTGGTCCTTCACCTCTTCGAGCGGAGGCGCCGCGAGCGCCTTCTTCTCTTCGACCTTCAGCACGTGCCAACCGAACTTGGTGCGAATCGGCTCCGACACACCGCCTTCGGGCAACGAGAACGCGGCGCGCTCGAACTCGACCGTCATCACGCCGCGCTTGAAGAAGCCGAGATCACCGCCATCGGCCGCCGACGGGCCTTCGCTCTTCTTCTTCGCGAGCTCCGCGAAATCGACGCCCGGCTTCTTCGCTTCTTCGGCGAGCGCGAGCGCCTTCTTGTACGCGATGTCGACCTGCTCGGCGGTCGCCTTGGGCGCGACCTGCACCAGAATGTGGCGCGCGTGCACCTCGAACTCGTGCGCCTCGTCGTGCGCCCACTTCGCGTACTCGGCCTTCATGTCTTCGTCGGAGATCTTCACCTTGCTGCGAACCTTCAGGTTCACCAGCTTGAGGCGCGCGAGGTGCTTGCGCATGAAGTTCTTGTACGAGGCGATGGTGTAACCCTCTTGAGCGAGCGCCTGCTCGAGCTGCTCATCGGTCATGTTGTTGTTCTTCTTCACGTCGGCCAGCGACATGTCGATCTCGGAGTCGGCGACCTCGATGTTCAGCTCCTTGACCTGCGCTTCCATCAGCTTTTCGCCGATGAGAATGTCGAGGCCCTTCTTGGTCAGCTCCTCGCGGAGCGCCGCGCGCTTCGTCGGGTCGGGCTCCATGCGCAGGCGCTGAAAGTCGGGGCCGATGCGCGCTTCGACCTCGGAGAGCGTGATGATGTCGTTGTTGACGACGGCGGCGACGCGGTCGACCAGCTCCGCGTACGCGGGCAGCGCCAACACCAGAAGACTGATCAGCGCTCTTTTCACGCGGAGCCACATAGCAAACATCGCCAACGCTGCAACGCCGACTCCGGGGAGTCATTCCTCCAGAACCTGATACGCCCCGGGCGCAACCGGCTATGAGCGCGGAGTGGCTCTCACCCGCCGGGCAAAAATTCTCCTCGCGACCTCACCGCTGCAGCTCGCGGCGCTCGTCGTCATCGCGTGGTTCGTCTTCACCGCGCACCGCTCCTGGAAGATCCCCGATGACCACAAGCCGCCGAAGACCTGGCTGAACAAGTCGGAGACCGGCGGCCTCAGCGTGCGCTCGCTCGGCGTCTCGGGCTTCGAGATCAGCGACGGCACCACCATCGTGCTGCTCGACCCGACGCCGACGCGGCCTGATCCGCTCCAGCTCATCACCGGGCCCATCGAGGCCGACGTCGCGCTCGGCGAGAAGTGGTGCCCGAAGGCAGACCTCATTCTCGTGAACCACTCGCACTTCGACCACGCGCTCGACGTCGGTGAGATCGCCAAGCGCACCGGCGCGGTGGTGGTGGGTTCGCAGAACGCGGTGAACCTCGCGCTCAGCCGCGGAGTGTCGCCCGAGAAGACGAAGGTCGCACACGACGGAGACCACTTCGTCTTCGGCACCTTCACCATCGACATCAAGAAGACCCGCCACACCGACATCCTCGTCTCGCAGCCGATGTCGGGCGTGATCCCCTCCGAGCGCAAGCCGCTCTGGTTCTGGCAGTACGCGCTCGACGACACGTACGCGTACCGGCTCGAGGCCAACCACACCACGCTCTGGTTCCACCCCACGAGCACCTTCGCCGCCGGAGAGCTCGGCGGCCTCACCGCGAAGAACCTCATCGTCGGCGTCACCGGTGAAAAGCAGACGCTCGAAAAAGTCACCGCCCTGATGTCGGAGTCACAGGCCGTGCGCGTGATGCCGACCCACTTCGACAACTTCTTCCAACCGGTGGGCAAAGGCCTCGCGCTCATGCCCGGGCTCGACCTCGACGCCGCGCGAGACCTCTTCAAGGCGCAGAGCCCCTCGCTCGAGTGGGGTGTGCTCGACTTGAATGAAACGGTGTTCCTCCCTCCCGACGAAAAGTGAGGGCCACATATTGCGACCAACTGGTCATTCAATGTAGAGGGGCTGTCGCATGCAACCGAACCTGATCGCCATGGCCGTGCCGATGTTCTTCGCGGGAATGCTCGTGGAGCTCGGCGTCGCCAAAGCCAAAGGCAAGCAGGTGTACCGGCTCGGTGACGCCATCGCCGACATGGGCTGCGGCGTGACGCAGCAACTGGTGAGCCTCTTCGTGGCGACGGGCGTGATGCTCGGCGGCTATGAGTGGCTGTACCAGCACCGCTTCTTCACCATCCCCACCACGTGGCTGCCGTGGGTCATCGCCGTCTTCGGCGTCGAGTTCGCGTACTACTGGTGGCACCGGCTCTCGCATGAAGTGAACCTGCTGTGGGCCGCGCACGTCGTGCATCACCACTCGGAGGACTACAACCTCGCGGTCGCGCTCCGGCAGAGCATCACCACGTGGCTGACCACGCTGCCCTTCTATTTCCCCTTCGCGTTGCTGGGCGTGCCGACGGTCTGCTTCGGCGTCGTGCTCGGCCTCTCGACGCTCTACCAGTTCTGGATTCACACCGAGCTCATCCCCCCGCTCGGCTGGTTCGAGAAGTGGTTCAACACGCCGGCGCTGCACCGCGTGCACCACGCCATCAATCAGCGCTACCTCGACAAGAATCACGCGGCGACCTTCAGCTTCTTCGACCGCATGTTCGGCACCTGGGAGCCGGAGACCGAGCCCTGCGTCTACGGCACCACGCGGCCCATCAATTCGTTCAACCCGCTCTACGCGCAGTTCGAAACGTACTGGGACCTCATCAAGCTCGCCGGCCGCGCGCCGACGCTCAAGGACAAGTTCAAGGTGTTCTTCGCGTCGCCCGCGTGGCGCGAGCCGTGGATGGGCGACTTCGTCAAACGAGACATCTCAAACAAGTACAACCCCGAAGCGACGCGCGGCACCAAGCTGTATGTGTTGATCAGCTGGCTCCTCGTGCTGCTCGGCATGGGCGCGTTCTTGAACTGGGGCAACGACTTGAGCGGCTGGTCGAAGGCCGGCATCGCGGTGGTGGTGGTGATGTCGACTGTTTCCTTGCCGTCACTCATCGAAGGCAAGTCGTGGGCGAAGGCCCTCGAGGGTGCGCGCCTGGCGGCGTTGCCCGCGCTCGCGGCTTTGTTGCTGATCGTTCACTGAGCGATCCACAACATTTCGTCAGTGGTCGGCAGCGTTTCGCGTGACGTACGAAGTGCGCATGCGACACCTCCTCTTCGCTCTCTTCCTGTGTTCCTGCACTCCCAAAGGCGCCATCAAATGGGTCGACGCGCCTGACCCGGTCGAAGGCACCACCCCGCTCACGATGGATCTCGCGACGCCGACCCAAGACGGCGCACGCCCGTTGCTCGTCTTCATTCACGGAGGCGGCTGGAACATCGGCTCGCTGGCCGACTCGCACTACCGTGACAAAATCAAAGAGGCGGCGTCGCGCGGCTACGTCGCGGCGACCATCGAGTACCGGCTCGCCGATTTGAACGCGAAGAACTCGCAGAGCCCGCGGTTCCCCTGGCCTGCGCAGAGCGAAGACACGCGCTGCGCCATCCGCTACCTGCTCTCGCGCAAAGATGAGCTGCACATCGACCCGGAGCGAATTGGAACTGTCGGTCACTCCGCGGGCGGACAGCTCGCGTTGATGGCGGCGCTGGGGCCGAAGAACGAACACCTCGACGGCACGTGGTGCCCGTACCCCGATGATGGGTTCACCGTGAAGGCCGTCGTCTCGTACGCGGGGCCCGGTGACTTGCGCCCGCTGTACCCGGCGACCGAAGGCTGGGTTCAGGGCTTCATCACGCGCTTCTTGAATCTGCCGAAGGGCACGACGCCGGAACAGGAACCCGCGCGCTACCTCGACGCGAGCCCGGTGAACTACCTCGATGGCGCCGCCGACGTTCCGATTCTCCTGATTCAGGGCACGAAAGACACCATCGCGCCAAAGGCCATCAACGAGGGCTTCCGTGACGAGCTCGTCTCACGCAACCGCACCGTCGAGATGAAGGAAATCGAAGGCGCGACGCACACGCTCGACGGCGACGACGGTGGCAAGGAAGGCGATGCCGCGATGTGGGCGTGGTTCGAAGACAAACTCAAACCATGACAAACCGGCTTGACCATACATAAGCAACGCCTTATGTATGGTTTGCCATGCAGCGCACCGATGTTCGTGAAGATCTGATTTTCAAGGCGCTCGCCGACCCGAGCCGCCGGAAGATCTTCGAAGCGCTGACGCGGGGTGAGACGGCGGTGACCGACTTGACGGCCCGCTTCCACATCTCGCAGCCCGCGGTCTCGCAGCACCTCGGCACGTTGAAGGAAGCGGGCCTGGTGAGCGGCCGCCGCGAAGGCCGCTGTGTGTATTACCGCGTCGACCCGCGCGGCATGAAGCCGCTCATCGATTGGGTCTCGCACTACCGCGCGTTCTGGTCGGAGCGCGTCGACCGCCTCGAAAAACTCCTGGAGGAGATGGACGAATGAAGTTCGACAAGACTGCCACCGGGCAGAACGACACCGTTGCGTTTGAATTCGACCTCTCGCACCCGCCGCAGAAGGTGTGGCGCGCGCTGACCGATGCGCGATTGCTCACCGAGTGGCTGCTGCCCATCACGCAGCTCAAGCTCGAGGCGAACGCCGATTTCAAATTCCAGGCGCCTCCGCAGCCGGGGTGGGACGGCGTCGTGAACTGCAGATACCTCTCCATCGAGCCGCAGAAGAAGTTGAGCTGGTCGTGGGTGGTCGGCGACATCGACACGGTCGTCACCTTCACGCTGACTCCGACTGATGCGGGCACGCGACTGTCGTTGCTGCAGACCGGCTTCAAGCCGCACCAGAAGCAGAACTTCGGAGGCGCGCGCTACGGCTGGAACATGATGGGCGAGAAGCTCGTCGCCCTCCTCGAAAGGACCGCATGAGCACCTGGATTCGTCAGTTCCACCGGTGGATTTCGATTCTCTTCACGCTGACCGTCGCCGCGAACTTCGTGGCGCGCGGCCTTCGTGAAGGCGAACCGCCGGCGTTGATCACCTACTCGCCGCTGCCGTTCCTCTTCCTCCTGCTGTTCACCGGTTTGTATTTGTTCGCGTTGCCGTACTTCGCGAAGAAGCCCGCATGAGCTCCGAACACCACGACGTGATCCGCGTGGAGGGCGCGCGCGAGAACAACTTGAAAGACGTGAGCCTCACGCTGCCCAAGCGGAAGCTCACGGTGTTCACCGGAGTCTCCGGCTCCGGGAAATCGTCGCTGGTGTTCGGCACCATCGCCGCCGAATCGCAGCGGCTGATCAACGAGACGTACAGCGCGTTCGTGCAAGGGTTCATGCCGACACTCTCGCGGCCCGAGGTCGACGTGCTCGAAGGGCTGACGACGGCGATCATCGTCGACCAGGAACGCATGGGCGCGAACTCGCGCTCGACGGTGGGCACGGTGACCGATGCGGCGGCGATGTTGCGCGTGTTGTTCTCGCGCCTCGGCAAACCGCACATCGGCCCGTCGAATGCGTTCTCGTTCAACGTGCCCACCGTCGTCGCGAGCGGCGAGATCACGGTGAAGGGCAAGACCGAGAAGAAGTCGTTCACGCAGGCGGGCGGCATGTGCCCGCGCTGCGAGGGCATGGGCAAGGTCAACGACATCGACCTCGCGCAGCTGTTCGATGAAACGAAATCGCTCAGCGGCGGAGCGCTCAGAATCCCCGGCTACACGCCCGACGGGTGGCTGGTGCGCATCTTCGGCGCGTTCATCGACCTCGAGAAACCCATCAACAAGTTCTCGAAGAAAGAGCGCGAAGACTTTCTCTACAAAGAACCGACGAAGGTGAAGTTCGACAAGATCAACCTCACGTACGAGGGGCTGATCCCCAAAATCCAGAAGTCGTTTCTCTCGAAAGACGTCGACGCGATGCAGCCGCACATTCGCGCGTTCGTCGAGAGAGCGGTGACGTTCACCACGTGCCCGGAGTGCAAGGGTTCGCGGCTCAACGCGGCGGCGCGTTCTTCCAGAATCAAGAGCATCAACATCGCCGATGCGAGCGCGATGCAGATCAATGAGCTCGCTGATTGGGTGCGTGGTTTGAAGGAGCCGTCGGTGGCTCCGCTGCTCAAGTCGCTGCAGCACACGCTCGATTCGTTCGTCGAAATCGGTCTCGGGTATCTGAGTCTCGATCGCCCTTCCGGCACGCTGTCGGGTGGAGAAGCGCAGAGAACCAAGATGATTCGTCATCTCGGCTCGTCGCTCACCGATGTGACGTACGTGTTCGACGAGCCGACCGTCGGTCTGCACCCGCACGACATTCAGCGCATGAACACGCTGCTCGAGCGGCTCCGCGACAAGAGCAACACGGTGCTCGTCGTCGAGCACAAGCCGGAGGTGATGGAGATCGCTGATCACATCGTCGACCTCGGCCCACGCGCAGGGACCGCCGGCGGTGAGATTGTTTTCGAAGGCACGTTCGACGCGTTGAAGAAGAGCGGGACGCTCACCGGTAAACACCTGAGCGACAAGGGCGTGCTGAAGGCGACGGTTCGCAAACCAACCGGCACGTTGAAGGTGCGCGGTGCGAAGACGCACAACCTGCAAGGCGTCGACGTCGACATTCCGCTCGGAGTTCTGGTCGTCGTCACCGGCGTCGCGGGTTCTGGAAAGAGTTCGTTGATTCACGGCTCGGTCTCGACGCGTGAAGGCGTCGTCGCCGTTGATCAAGGCGCGATCCGCGGTTCGCGGCGCAGCAACCCGGCAACGTACACCGATCTCCTTGGGCCGATTCGCGACGCGTTCGCGAAGCACAACAAGGTGAAGGCGGCGTTGTTCAGCGCGAACTCCGAGGGCGCATGCCCGGTGTGCAACGGCGCGGGCCTCATCTTCACCGACCTCGGAATGATGGCGGAGGTCTCGACCGTCTGCGCCGAGTGCGAAGGCAAACGCTTCCAGGCGTCGGTGCTCGAATACAAGTTCGGCGGGCTCAACATCGCGGAGGTGCTCGACCTCTCGGTCAACGACGCGCTCAAGTTCTTCGGCGAAGGCAGGTCGGCGATTCCCGCGGCGCATGAAATCGTTCAGCGCATGGCGAACGTGGGGCTCGGCTACCTGCGGCTCGGGCAACCGCTCACCACGTTGTCAGGCGGTGAACGTCAGCGGCTGAAGCTCGCGACGCATCTCGCGAATGATGGCGGCATCTACGTGCTCGATGAGCCGACGACGGGGCTGCATCTCGCCGACCTGCAGCAGTTGCTCGGCGTGCTCGACCGGCTCGTCGAGGCGGGGAAATCGGTCATCGTCATCGAACACAATCAGACGGTGATGGCGCACGCTGACTGGCTCATCGACCTCGGCCCCGGCGCCGGTCACGACGGCGGCAAGGTCGTCTTTGAAGGAACTCCCGCCGAACTCGTGAAGTCGAAGTCGACGCTCACCGGCAAACACCTCGCGGCGTTCGTCGGCAGGCGTTGATCGGCTGAACTCCAGCAACGTCCCGACGCTGATCACGACCCTGTTCGAAAGGAACTCGCCCAGAGCTCGTAAAGTCGAAGGCGACGCTCACCGGCGAACACCTCGCCTTGGCGAGCCCGTCACCGGCCCTCACCCCAACCTGGTGGAACGCAGATGGTCAACTGAACTTCAGCGATGAGATCACCTTCGCGCCGAACACTGCGGCGGCGATCGACACTGCACCATCAGCGCGCGCCGAGAAATTGCTGATCATATTCCCGATGATCCACGCGGCCTGCCACGGAGCGACAACTCCAGGATCCGCTCCGGTGCTGATCAACATGCTGCGCGTGAGCGAGAACGGCCGCGCGAGGTTCACGAACGGAATGAACCAGCTCCACACCGCGCCCGCCGGAGTCGCATCGACTGACGCATTGCGAGCCAGCGCGTGCCGTGTCGCGAGATGAAACCAGCGACAGATCAACACAATCGTCGTGATGTACAGAGGTATGTACGCGAGCAACACCAGCGCGTTCATCACCTCGATGATCTGCGCCACCGATTCACTCACCGCGAGTTGAGTGATTTCCAACGCCGCCTGCACGCCGTGCGAGATCGCCATCACGTAGAGCGCGTAACGCGCGTGCGTCGCGCGCGGCTCCAGCGCCGGCAGTTCACCCGCGAGGCGCGCCACGCACTCATTGCACGGCGACCCCGGCTTCATGCAGCGCTCGCAGCAGAAGCGCCCACAGCGATGACACGTCACCACCGACGGCGCGGCGGGGTGCACCGCGCACATCGGCTGCGTTTCGGTCACGTCTTCTCCGGCCACTTCCACGAGAGGATGCCCATCTTGATCTCCTCGCGCGGTACGCGAACGCGCGCGGTGACCGCCTCGACCAGCCCGTCGTGGTTGTCGAACTGATTGCCGATGAACTTCACCTCTTTGCCGCTCTTCAACTTGAAGACGAGGTTCACGCCTTCATTCATGTTGTTGAGCTTCATCGCCGCGACGATGCCGCCCAGGCCGCGCGCGACCATCGGCACCCGCAGAATGCCGAAGCGCTCCACGTCATCGAACTTCACTTCGTCGGTCATGAACGGGCCGATGGCCTCGAGCCCGTCGGAGCGGACGATGACCTTCATCTTGCCCAGGCGCGTGAGCAGCCAGATCGCCGCGGGAACCGTCACGCACAGAATGCACAGCAACACCGCGAGGATGATGTTCGCGGTCTTGCCCGGTTTGTGGAGAGGAAATTCGAGTTCACCAGCCATGAAGAGTCTCCAGAGTGTGGTTCACGGGAAAACAACGGTGATGGGCGTCGCTTCGTCGGTCTCGCTGTCGCCGCTGCCGAGCGCCGGGCTGCCCGAGCCCCAGCACTTCACGCTGCCGCTCTGCACCGCGCACGCGTGGGCCGCGCCGACTGAAACCTGCGTGACGCCGGCGCTCATGCTCGGCACCGCCTGCGGAGTCGGGAACGGACCGAGGTCGGTCACGTTGCCCGGCGAGTGCCCCGTGCCCACCGCGAGGTTGTAGTTGTCACCCCAGCACTTGAGCGCGCCCGAAACGACCGCGCAGGTGACCGCATGGTACGAGCCGCTGTTCGAGCTCACCGAGGTGACGCCGCTGGTGATGGTGCTGACCGGCGAGGGCGTGTTCTCCTGAACCTGCGTGCCCATGTTGCCGTTGCCGCACTCACCCGTCGCGTTGTTGCCCCAGCACCACAGCCCGCCGGTGCTCCAGCCGCAGCTCGTGTTGTAGCCGGCCGCGACGCCAGCGGCGGTGATCGACCCTGAAATCGCGCCCGGCGTTTCCACGGCGTCATTCGGCGGCGTGCCGATGCCCATCTCACCGTAGCTGGTGCTGCCCCAGCACTTCGCGGTGCCGCTCTGCACCGCGCACACGTGCGTCGCGCCGACCGAGAGTGACGTCACACCCGACGTGAGACCCACCACGTCGATGGGCGTCGTGGAGTCGGTGTCTTGCGCCGTGTTGCCCAACTGGCCCGACTGGTCGCTGCCCCAGCACTTCACCGCGCCGCCGGTGCTGACCGCGCACGTCGACGTCTGACCGCCGGAGACCCCCGTCGCGACGAAGCCCGCAATCGTGACGTGTTGAGGCGTGTCGTAAGGCGTCGTGCTGCCGAGGCCGAGCTGGCCGCTCTCGTTCGCGCCCCAGCACGAGACGCCGCCGTCACCGAAGACCGCGCATGAATGGTCGTGACCGACGCCGACGTCGACCACGTTCGCCGCGAAGATCTGCACCGGCGTGGGGAAGTTGCCCGCGCTCGAGGTGTCGGTGACGTTGTTGCCCAGCGCGCCGTACGCCGCGGAGCCCCAGCACCAGAGCGCGCCTCCCGACGTGCGCGCACAGGTGTGAACGCGCCCCGCCGAGACCTTCGTCACCGTCGGCTGAGGAGTGCCGGTGCCGCCGCCCGTCGCGCTGCCGCCGCCAGTCGAACCGACGCCTCAGCCGGTCGTCGTGGAACCGCAACCCGTCGCGCCGTCGCCTCCGCCGGTCGTCGCGGAGCCGCCACCCGTCGCACCAACACCACCGCCGGTGGTCGCGGAACCGCCACCTGTCGCGCCAACACCGCCGCCCGTCGCGCCCGAGCCACCACCCGTCGTCCCATGGCCGCCGCCCGTCACGGCGGAGCCACCACCGGTCGCGCCGTCACC
>JBEHYH010000042.1:0-21419 GCA_048498275.1 Myxococcota bacterium
AGAACACCTTCGAAAACATCCCCGTGCCGCTCTACCCGCCGCTCTCGCTCGGCAAGCTCGACTCGTACACCGACACGCTGGTGAACATCCTCACCAAGTCGAAGCCGCTGTACATGGTCACCAACGAGAAGGTGCAGGCCATCATCTGGGGCGGCCTCGCGAAGGTGCCGTCGGTGAAGGGCGTCATCACCACCGAAGAGCTGAAGAAGCCGGCTCCGGAAGGCGCGTCGACCGAGAAGGCGACCGTCACCGCCGACGACATCTGCTTCCTGCAGTTCACGTCGGGTTCGACCTCGCTGCCCAAGGGCGTGGCGGTCACGCACGGCAACCTGCGCGCGAACGCGTGGGCGATCATGCGCGATGGCCTCAAGACTGATTCGGAGACCGACCACGGCGTGTCGTGGCTGCCGCTGTACCACGACATGGGTCTCATCGGCTTCGTCATCAGCCCGCTGTTCCACAACGTGCGCATCACCTTCATCCCCACGATGACGTTCGTGCGCAACGCGACCATCTGGCTGCGCACCATTCACCGTGTGAAGGGCACCATCACCTTCGCGCCGAACTTCGCGTACGCGCTCGCGGTCAAGCGCGCGAAGCCTGAGCAGATTGCTTCGCTCGACCTCTCGTCGATGCGTCACTTCGGCTGCGGCGCGGAGCCCATCAACTCGGCGACGTTGCGTTCGTTCGTCGAGACCTTCAAGCCGGCGGGGCTCAAGCCCACCGCGATGCTGCCTTCGTACGGCATGGCCGAAGCGACGCTGGCCATCAGCTTCATCGGCGAGCACGACGAGCTCACCACCGACATCGTCGACACCGACGCGTACCAGCAAGACCGCAAGGCCGTGCCCGCGACCGAGAAGAGCCGCGGCAAGCAGGAGTTCGTCAACTGCGGCAAGTCGTTCGCCAAGCACGAGATCGGCACGTTCGATGATTCGGGCAAGCGTCTGGGTGACCGCGCCATCGGCGAAATCTGGGTGCGCGGCCCATCGGTCGCCAAGGGCTATTACGAAGACGACGTCGCCACCGAGCGCACGTTCGGCAACGGTTGGTTGAAGACGGGTGACTACGGCTACCTGGTCGACGGCAACGTGTTCATCACCGGCCGCAAGAAGGACATCATCATCATCAACGGCCGCAACTACGACCCGCAGCGGCTGGAGTGGATCTGCGACGAGATCCCCGAGATCCGCAAGGGCTCGACCGTCGCCTTCTCGCGCCCCGGCGCGACGAGCGAAGAGCTGGTCATCGCCGTCGAGTCGCGCGCGCAAGACAAGAACGCGCTCATCGAGCTCATCAAGCAGCGCATCAACGAAGAGATGCAGCTCACGCCGGCCGACGTCGCGATCGCCGCGGTGGGTTCGTTGCCGAAGACCTCGTCGGGCAAGCTGCAGCGCGCGAAGACGCGTCAGCAGTACCTCGACGGCAAGCTCGGTACCGAAGGCAACCGCACGCTGGGCAGCAACGGCGAGAAGCTGGTGGTCGCCAGGCACGTCGCGCAGTCGCTGGTGGGCCGCGTGCAGAACCGCGCCCGCCGCGTGGTGGAACACACGCTCGAAATTCGTTCGGTCGAAGACGCGCTGCAGAAGCTGAAGCTGGCTTCTGACTACACGCAGAAGCGCGTCAGCCGCTGGCTCTGAAGTTCAAACCCTCACAACACCAAACAAGGACGCATCAACACCATGGCTAACGTCAACATCACGCAGCTCTTCTCGCAGGCGGCCCTCGAGGTGAACGGGAAGAAGCTCGACGGTCTCACGAAGGACACCGTCATCTCCAAGCTCGGTCTCGACTCGGTCGCGATCATGGAGCTCATCAGTTACTTCGAAGAGAAGCTCAGCATCCGCCTCCCCGACGAGGACCTCGCCAACGTGAAGACGCTCGGCGACCTCGGCACGGTCGTGAAGACCCGCCTGCCGGCCGGTTCTGACGTCACGTTCTAAGCCGCACCCCGCGAGGCCCCATGAGCCAGAGCAAAACAGACCTTCGTGAAGCCATCGCCGTCGTCGGCATGGCCTGCCGTTTCCCTCACGCGAAGGATCTGCCTGAGCTCTGGCGTGTCGTCTCGACGGGTGAAGTCACGTTCGAAGACATCCCCGACACGCGGTGGAAGCACTCCGCGTTCTTCGAGCCCAACGACATTCGCGCGCCCGACAAGACGTACGTTCGCAAGGGCGCGTTCATCGACGGCGTCGAAGAGTTCGCGGCGCTGCACTACGGCCTCGCGCCCCGCCGCGTGCAGGTGATGGACCCGCAGCAGCGGCTGGTCATCGAGGCGACTCGTCAGGCGCTGCAGGACGCGGGCTACGACACGCGCAGCTACGACAAGTCGCGCACCGGCGTGTTCGTCGGCGCGTCGGTGTCTGAATACAAAGACCTGCTGACCTCGCGTCACCGCGCGCAGCAGACCATCAACGGTGAGTTCGGCGACGCGCTGACGCCGTTCGAAGGTGAAGCGTTGAAGGCGGGCGTGGCCGATGTTGCTCCGGCGCGCGCGTTCACCATCGCCGGTTCGCTGCTGAACATGATTGCCGCGTCGGTCGCGCAGACGTTCGACCTGAACGGCCCGGCGCTCAGCATCGACGCCGCGTGTTCATCGGCGCTGGTCGCGATTCACGAAGCGGTCATCAACCTCCGCGCGCGTCAGTGCAACGTGGCGCTGGCCGGCGGCGTGTACCTGAATCTCAACCCCGACAACCTCATCGGCTTCTCGCGCATCGGAGCGATTTCTCCGTCAGGCGTGTGCCGCCCCTTCGACGAACGCGCCGATGGCTTCGTGATGGGCGAGGGCGTCGGCATGGTCGTGCTCAAGCGTCTCGAAGACGCGCAGCGCGACGGCGACCGCATCTACGCGGTGCTCAAGGGCAGCGGCTGCAACAACGACGGGCGCGGTGAAGGCCCGATGACTCCGCGGCCTGAAGGGCAGCGCGAGGCGATGTGGCGCGCGCACGAAGGCGTCGACTTCCCCGTCGAGACGATTTCGTACGTCGAGACGCACGGCACCGCGACGAGCGTCGGTGACGCGGTCGAGGTCGGAGCGCTCAAGCACTTCTTCAACGAGCGCGCGGGCCATGCGCTCGAAGCGCCGTACTGCAACCTGGGTTCCATCAAGGGCAACATCGGTCACACGATGTCGGCCGCCGGCGTCGCGGGGTTCATCAAGACCTGCCTGATGCTGCACCACGGGGTGATTCCTCCGCAGCCGAGCGCGGAGCAGTTGAACCCGAAGCTCGACCTGCCGCACTCGCCGTTCCTCGTCGCGCAGGAAGCGAAGGCGTGGAACGTGCCGGTTCGCCGCGCGGCGGTTTCGTCGTTCGGCTTCGGCGGCACCAACGCGCACGTGTTGCTCGAGCAGGCGCCTGAAGTTCAGGCCGCGCGCGGCGAAGAGCACCCGGGCCTCATTCTTCTCTCTGCGCCGAACCACGCGCTGCTGCAGCAGCACGCGTCGGAGATTCTCGCGCAGGTCGTGAAGCACTCGCTGTCGACGGCCGATGTCTCGCGCACGCTCGCGTCGCGTCAGGCGTTCGATGCGCGCATCGCGTTCGTGGCGACCTCGCGCGAAGACATGCTCGAGAAGCTGGGCCAGGTGGCGTCGGGTGCGATTTCGCCCTCGACTCCGGTGCCGGCGGAGCAACGGAAAATCGGCTTCCTCTTCGCGGGTCAGGGTGCGCAGAAAGTCGGTCTGCTGGCTGACCTCGTCGCGCGCTTCCCGTCGCTCAAGGCGAAGCTGCAGCAGTACGACGCCGCGGTGAAAGCCGAAGCCGGCTTCTCGCTGATCGACGCGCTGTATCCGCCCGCGGGGACCGACCCCGTGAAGGCGCAGGCGTATCTGACGCAGACGCACGTGTGCCAGCCCGCGATGGCGGCCCTGGGTCTCGCGATGGGCGAGCTGCTCCGCGAGTGCAACGTGCTGCCTGACGTGACGTTGGGTCACTCGCTCGGTGAATTCGCGGCTGCGTCGTCGGCCGGCATGTTGAGCAGCGCTGACGCGGTGAAGCTGGTCGCGATCCGCGGGCGCATGATGAACGAGCTGGGTCTCAAAGACCCCGGCGCGATGTTGGCGGTGATGGCGGAGCGTTCGAAGGTCGAAGCGAAGTTGTCGGCGCTTCCCGGCGTGGTGGTCGCGAACCACAATCACCCGACGCAGGTGGTGCTCTCGGGCACGACCGCGGGCATCGACGCCGCGCAGAAGCAGCTCGTCACCGATGGTTTCAAGGTCACGCGGCTCGACGTGAGCCACGCGTTCCACTCACCGCTGATGGCGGGGATGGACGTGAAGATGAAGTCGCTCGTCGCCGCGCTGCCGCTGAACGAGCCGAAGGTCCCCGTCATTTCGTGCATCTCCGGTCAGACGTATTCGTCGGTCGCTGAAGCGAAAGACATCTGGGTCAAGCACGCGACCTCGCCGGTGAACTTCGTCGACGCGTTGAACGCGGCGGTCGAACAGGGCGTGACGCAGTTCATTCAGGTCGGCTCCGGCGGCGCGCTGCTCTCGTTCGCGCGCGGAATTGCGCCGTCGGCCGGCCTGCATGCGCTGGCTCCGAATGAAGGTCAGGACGCGGGCGCGATGTTCCTCGCCGCGCTCGGCACGCTGTGGACGCGCGGTGTCGCGGTGAAGATTGAATCGCTCGCGCACGGCAAGCTCGTCACGCTGCCGCCCACGCCGCTCGAGATGCAGAAGTACTGGGCCATGGAGCGCACGCCTCGCGCGCCCCGCCCTCCGCTCGGTGTTCAGCCGGCGCCGACTTCCACCCCGAAATTCTCACCGCAGTTCACCTCGAAAGGCCCCGTCGCCATGGAAAACCTCATCGCGCTCTTTGCTCAGCAGATGGCACTTCTCCAGAGCCAGGCAGACATCGTGAAGGCGCAGGCCGCCGCGCTGCAGGCGCTCGCTGGTGGCGACACCACGGCGCTCACGCAGGTGACGCAGCAGATGGCGGTCGCCGCGCCGAATGGTCAGCAGGCGATCGCCTCGCAGCCGGTTTCGGTGCCGGTGCCTGTCGTTGCGAAGCCGCCCGACTTCTCGAACCTCGTCGGCAAGAAGGGCACTGATCAGGTCATCGGTGCGCAGACGCCGGCTCCGGTCGCCGCCGCGCCGAAGAAGCTCGACGTTCGCCCGGAAGTGACCGCGAAGGTTCTCGAGGCCGTCGCGCGCATCTCAGCGTTCCCGCAGGCGACGTTGAAGATGGAGCAGACGCTGGTCGGAGAGCTCGGCTTCGACTCGCTGATGCTGGTCGAACTTGATCAGTCCATCGGCAAGGCGTGGCCGTCGCTCGGTGGTCTGCCGCGTGAGCTGTTCAGCAAGACCACGACCGCGAAGACAGTCATCGACCACGTGGTGCAGGTGCTGGAAGGCGGCGTCGTCGCGAAGCCCGCGGCCGCTGCTGAAGTCAGCGCTCCGGTCGAGCAGTACGCGCCGAGTGTGGTCGCGGCTCCGCTCGCGCGTCTGACCGAGACGGTGCTCACGCTCGACAAGCCGGTGCTGATCACCAAAGACACGCGCGGCATCGCTGACGCGCTCGCGGCCAAACTCTCGGCGCGCGGAGTTCAGGTGCAGATCGGCGACGTGTCGACCGCCGGCGAGTTCGCCGGTGTCATCAACCTCGTCAGCGACGCGTCTGATTACCGTTCGGCGTCGCGTTACGCGCTCGGTCTCGCGAAGAAGCTGACCGCTGAGAAGGCGGAGCTGTTCGTCACCGTCACCACACTCGGTGGCAGCTTCGACTTCGGTACGTCGTCGCGTGACACGCTCGGCCAGTCGGGCGCGCTCGGCTTCACCAAGGCGCTCTCGGCTGAATGGCCTGACGCGCTGGTGAAGGCCATCGACGTCGACGCCTCGCTCGGCGCTGAAGTCATCGCTGATTCCATCGTCGCGGAGCTCGTCTCCGGCGATCGCTCGGTTGAAATCGGCTTCACGCGCTCGGGCCGCAACGCGGTGGCGCTGTCGATTCGCGGTGAACGTGCGGAAGGCGCGCTCACGGCCGACTCGGTCATCGTCGTCACCGGCGGCGCGAAGGGCCTCGGCCTCAAGTTCGCGCGCGGTCTCGCGAAGGCGTACGGCGCGACCATCGCGCTCACCGGCCGCTCGAAGATGGATGACGAGCTCTCGAAGGCCGTCGCTTCCGTGAAGTCGGCCGGCGCGAAGAACGTCAGCTACCACGTGATGAACGTTC
Source organism: Myxococcota bacterium (assembly GCA_048498275.1). Lineage (GTDB taxonomy): Bacteria > Myxococcota > Myxococcia > Myxococcales > Myxococcaceae > Archangium_A. Next base: position 6,174 of record JBEHYH010000042.1, read on the forward strand.
GCGACGCCGCGAGCGTGAAGACGGCAATCGACGAAATCCGCGCGAAGTACGGGCGCGTCGACGCGGTCGTGCAGAACGCGGGTCTGCTCGCCGACGCGCTCGTGGAGAAGAAGGACGTCGCGGCGCTCGATTCAGTGCTCGAGACCAAGGTGGGCGGCGCGCTCGCGCTGTTGGACGCGACGGCGAAGGATGAACTGAGCCTCTTCGTCGGTATCGGCTCGTGGGCCGGCCGCTTCGGCAACGCGGCGCAGACTGATTACTCGGCGGCGAACGCGATGCTCGCGCGCGTGTCGGGCGCGAAGCGCAACGTCACCATCGACTTCCCGCCCTTCGAAGACTCGGAGATGGCGAAGAAGATTCCGGCCTTCAAGAAGGCGGAGCTCAAGGCTGACGGCGTCACGTTCCTCTCTGATGACGAAGGTGTGGCTGCGTTCCTCTCCGCGGTGAAGACCGGCAGCGGCGAAGTGCTCGTCGGCCGCAACCTGCCGCAGCGCACGCTGCTCCACACCGCGACGTTCCCCGTGTCGCGCCTCAATCACGTGTACCTGAACGACCACACGATGGCCGGTCAGCGCGTGTTGCCCTTCGCGGCGGCGCTCGACCATGTGGCGGCGGCGGCGGTCGAGTCTGCGGGCTCCACCGGCTTCACGCCGTTCGCGGTCACCGACTTCAAGCTCCAGCGCGCGGTGTTGGTGCCTGACACCATCTGGCTCGAAGCGAGCGTGAAGCAGCCGGTGCGCGCGGGCAAGGGTCTGCCGTTGTCGGTCGCGTTGAAGCAGGGCCACGCCACGTCGTACGCGGGCACGGTGACGCTCGGCGCTGACACGTCGGTGACTCCGAAGGCGAAGACGTTCGCGCCGACCACGCAGCTGCCGATGTCGCTGAAGGACTTCTACGGCGGCTTCACGTTCCACGGGCCGCGTCTGCAGGGCATCGTCAGCATCGACGCGCTCGGTGAAGACGGCGTGAGCGGCACGGTGAAGGGCTGCCGCCCGGCAGATTGGATCAAGGAGCCGCTGCGCCGCGAGTGGACCGTCGACCCGCTCGTGCTCGACGCGTCGTTCCAGCTCGCGGGGTACTGGGCGTGGGTGAAGCACCAGCGCGCGGGCTTCCCCATCGCGCTCGGCCGCTTCGTGCAGCTCAAGCCGTTCGGCCTCGGCGCGCTCAAGGTCACCGCGTGGTTCGAATCGCAGAACGAAGACGTCTTCACCGGCACGCTCGTCTGGCAGAACGAGAAGGGCGAAACGGTCGCGTACGTCACCGGCATGTCGGCGGAGTTCAAGAAGCGCGACCCGCAGTTCAACGTGAAGGGCGCGGTCGCCGCTCCGGTCGCCGCTGAAGCGGGCGCCATGGTCGAAGGTGAAGTCGCGGCTCCCGCGGCTGAAATCGACGAGTCGTCGTGGAACCCGGCGAAGTTCCCCGAGTACGAGAACCTGCAGGAACGCATTCAGATGGCCGAGGCCTTCGGTCTGCAGAACCCGTACTTCTCGGTGCATGAGGCGATCTGCGGAGACACCACCGTCGTCAACGGCAAGAAGATGATCAACTTCTCGTCGTACAACTACGTCGGCAACTCCGGCGACCCGGTCGTCAGCCAGGCCGCGAAGGACGCGATCGAGAAATACGGCACGTCGGTGTCGGCGAGCCGTGTCGCGTCGGGTGAAAAGCCGCTCACGCTCGAGCTCGAGAAGGCGCTCGCGAACTTCTTCGGCACCGAAGACGCCATCGTTCTCGTGTCGGGTCACGCCACCAACGTCACCGTCATCGGTCACGTCGCGGGCCAGGGCGACCTCGTGCTGCATGACGCGCTGGCGCACGACTCCATCATCCAGGGCGCGAAGTTGTCGGGTGCGAAGCGCCGCCCGTTCCCCCACAACGATTGGGAAGCGCTCGATCGCATGCTGACCAATCTGCGGCCGCACTACCGCCGCGTGATCATCGCCATCGAAGGCACCTACTCGATGGACGGCGACATTCCCGAGCTGCCCAGGTTCATCGAGGTGAAGAAGAAGCACAAGGCGCTGCTCCTCGTCGATGAAGCGCACTCGGCGGGCGTCGTCGGCCCCACGGGGCGCGGCATCGGTGAGTACTTCGGCGTGAACCCCGCAGACGTCGACATGTGGATGGGCACGTTGAGCAAGTCGTTCGCGTCGTGCGGCGGCTACATCGCGGGCAGCAAGGCGCTCGTCGAGTACCTCAAGTACACGACGCCCGGCTTCGTGTACTCGGTGGGCATCCCGCCTCCGAACGCGGCGGCGGCGCTCGCGGCGACCAGGCAGATGCTCGCGCACCCCGAACGCAGCAAGAAGGCGAAGGAGAACGCCGCCTACTTCATCAAGCTGCTCAAGGAACGCGGCCTCGATTCAGGCATGTCGAAGGACACCGCCGTGGTGCCGCTCATCGTCGGCAACTCGGTGCTCTGCCTGCAGTTGAGCGACTCGCTCAAGAAGCGCGGCATCAACGTGCAGCCGATTCTGTACCCGGCCGTCGAAGAAGATCAGGCGCGCCTGCGCTTCTTCCTCTCGTCGTTGCACCAGCCGGAGCAACTGCTGCACACCGCGAACGTCGCCAAAGAAGAACTCGAGCGCCTCAAGCGCGAAATGGATGGCGACGCGGTCGCCTGATACTCCCTCACCCTCAAGGAACGCACATGACCTCCACGCAGGACGAAGTTGAAATCGGCTACGACATCTCCAACGAGTTCTTCCGGCTCTGGCTGGACGAGCGCATGCACTACACGTCGGCGGTCTACGACGCGGAGCACACCACGCTGGAGCAGGCGCAGCGCAACAAGAGCCGCTGGCTCGCCGACTTCGCCGAAGTGACGCCTGACTCGCTGGTGCTCGACATCGGCTGCGGCTGGGGCGCCAACCTCGAGTACCTGGTGCTCGAGCGCAAGGTGAAGAACGCGCACGGCATCACGCTGTCGCGTTCGCAGGCCGACGAAATCACCGCGCGCAAGCTGCCGGGCGTGACGATGTGGGTCAGCGACTACAAAGACTTCGTGCCCAAGGAAAAATACGACGCGTTGATCTCCATCGAGATGATCGACCACCTCGTGTCGCCCAAGCAGCAGCAGGAGGGCCTCGCGATCCCCATCTACCGCGAGTACTTCAACAAGACCGCGCAGTGGGTGAAGCCGGGGTCGTACTTCGGCTTCCAGGCGATTCTGCGCGACCGCGTGCCTCGCAAGCGTGAAGACCTCCTCGACCTGAAGCAGACCGCCGACGTCATCTTCCCCGGCGGCTTGAACCCGCGCCTCGAGGAGCTCGTCGCCGCCGCCGGTCAGAGCTGGGAGATCATTCAGCTCAACACCCGCCGTCAGGACTACGGCAAGACCACCGCCGAGTGGCTGCGCCGCATGCGCCTGAACAAGGAGAAGATCATGGCGAGCGGCTGGGGCACGAAGCTGATGAGCAACGGCGAGACGGTGTGGACGAACTACGAGCGCTACCTGTCGACGTGCGTGAAGGCGTTCGCGAACCACTGGTCGAGCGACGTGCAGATGAAGTTGCGCCTGAAGGACTGATTCGCGCGAGAGCGTGAACACCTGCAGCCGCGTGGGGCCACCCGCGCGGCTGTTTCATTTCAATCGTCTTCGCGGCGTTCGCGAGGACGAAGTGACGAGCCTTCGAGCCACTCGTTGTAGTCATTCAGGATTTCCACCACGACATCTCCGGCGTCGAGGATTTCTGGGGCAATGCTGATCGAGTGTCCATTCCTCCAGATCATCAGGTTTTTCACGAGAGCGACTGGCTTTGGGCGCTCGCGTGCAAAGTGCCAGAGCGTGCCAATGCAGAGCCTCCCGGCGCCGAGATTGGCGGTGAACTGCCATTGCGCCGATGAAGTGGCCGCGTAGGTCACCCATTCCGCCCGGCAGATGGCACGGAGCACTTGAAGCGCGCTCGTCAAAGGCAACTCACTACTTTCGTATTCTGCCCAGGGGCGAGCGATGAGTCCGGTGAGCAGTTCACGCGGTAAATTTTCTTCGGCGGGTGTGCAGGCGGCTCGTGGCCAGGGCATCTCGAACTTCGGCAGCGCGCTTCTTTGCCATTCAATTTTCCGTTGTTGTTCGTGAGTTCAGCCCTGCTTGCGAGCCAGTGCCTCATCTCGCTGCGGAAAGGTAAGTGAGCCTGCGCGGCGATGACCTGCAATGACTCGGGCGTCAGATCGAAAGCTTCGGCGACCCTGAAGGGGTTTTGCGGCTCGCGGGCTTTCATGATTTCGAGAAACTCGGGTTCGAGAATTCTCGGGGGTTTATGCGGGGCGAGCTTTTCGGGTTCCACGACGACCGGTTTCCAACTCCAGAGTTGTCCTTGTTCCCAGAACAGGTCGATTCCAAGCGTTTGGTTCATCGTCGTGAGCGAGACGAGCTGCTCCTCTTCATTCGCGTCGAGGCGTTTCGCAGGGTTTGGGTGGTGAAAGAGCGGGCTGCCGTTGTCGGTAAAGAACACCGACGGCTCGCGGGGAGGGGGAATCTTCAACAACTCCGGCCGCTCGATGATTCGCCAGCCGCGAGGCACTTTCTTGAAACCGACGAGGCGGTCCGCGATCCCGGCACCGCCAAAGAACTCGGCGTGAGCTTTCGGGTCTTCCATCACGAGCAACGCGCAGGCCTCGTCGAGCGCCGCATCTCGCCATTGTGGGCGGCCGGTGATGCCTTCAAGAACGTCGTACCGGGTTCCACCATCAGAACTCTCTGGCCGCTTCACGAACTCTGCGAACTCCGAAGTGACGAAAGCGAGAATGAGAGTGGGCGTGTCCCGCCACGTGCGTAGTTCGTCTTCAGTGCAGCCGAGCTCCTGCGCCAGCCGCGCGAGCCGCGGCGGAAAATCAAAGAAGAACTTGTTCCCCTCCTCTTTGCCGAGCAGCGCGAAGTTCTTCTCGACCGTTGATGTTGCTGGCTTCTTGCCATCAATCTCAACGTCCGCGATCGCCATTGCGACTTGTTTCTGGTCACGTCCTTGCCGCTCAATCCGCTGCTGAATCTGCTTTTTTAGAACCGACATAGGTCACCTTTCGGAATCAGTTATCGGTTGCGAGAAATCTGAACTCTACGCGGTTCGATTTCGAGAAATCGAATGGGTCATTGCTCAGTTGGTTTGAGCAACCAGGCGGCCGTCGTGGCTGGCGGTGACGGTGACTCCGACGCGCGGAACGAAGACGCGCCGCCCGGTTTCGCGAATGAGTGCGCGAAGCCGCGCGTGGTCGAGCTTCGAGTCGTCGACCTTCACCGGCGTCAGTTTCGGGTGCGCGTAGAGGTTGTACGCAGACAGGTCGCGCGTCGAACGCGGGTACTTCGCCAGCGGAGCGAGCTTCTCGCCGACGCGCACCGTGCGACGCGCGCCCGCCCACGCGCGGCTGATGAACAGCCGGCGCACCAATTCTTCCTGCCGCGCGGAGCCCATCGAGAATGAGCCGCGACAGAACGAGCTCCCGCAGAGGCACGGGTGCCAGTCTTCACCGGGCTCTGGCTGCGTCATCCAATAGTCGAACGTCACCTCTTCACCCGCGAACACGCGCCGCGTCGTCGACAGCAGCACGTGCCCGCGATGCGGAAAGATGCCGGCGTTCGGTTCGCACGAGTGATTCACCACGTGCACGCCTTCGCTGCGCTTCGGCGCCACCGGGTACACCCAGCGATAGAGCGACAACATCATCGCGTAGAGCGCGTCGACGCCTTCATCACGCGGCACATCGACGACGCCGAGGTAGTCACCGATGACGAAGCCGGCCGGCAGCTCACGTCTTGCAAAGACTCCGCGCCCCCAGCGGGTCTTGCGGACAACGAACGCACTTGAATCGAGGAACATCGGGGGCGGCTTGTGTCACGGCGGGATTCCACCGCAAAGGTTGAGTAGCGGAGCGCGCACCCCGGGTGCACATACCCGCATGATGAAGATCGCGATCTACGGCCCCGGAGGCATCGGCAGCACCTTCGCGTTCCACCTCTCGCGGGCGGGGCACGACGTGACGGTCATCGCGCGCGGCAAGCGGCTCGCGCAGTTGACCGAAGACCGCGCCGTCGTCGACGTGAAGGGTACGCGCACGCCGGTGACGGTGAATTCAGCGCTCGATGTGTCGGTGCCGTACGACCTGCTCCTGGTGACGGTGTTGGAATGGCAGTTGCCCGCGGTGTTGCCGGCGGTGAAGGCGAGCGCGGCGAAGCAGGTGATGTTCATGTTCAACACCTTCGATTCGCTGCAGCCGCTGCGCGACGCGGTCGGTGCGGAGCGGTTCACCTTCGGCTTCCCGGCGATTCTCGCGACGCTGCCTGAAGGGCGCCTGCAGTCGCAGGTGGTGACGGTCGGTCAGCGCACGTTGTCGACCGACCCGAAGTGGGCCGAGGTCTTCACGCGCGCGGGCATTCCCACCGATGTGCACGACGACATTCAGAGCTGGCTGCGCACGCACGCGGTGCTCATCGGGGTGCTGATGTCGGTCGCGGTGAATGCGTACACGCGCAAGGCGGGCGCGGCGTGGAGTGAGGCGCGCCGCGCGGCGCTCGCGATTCGTGAAGGGTTCTCTCTGTCGCGCGAACTGGGCAGCCGGGTGACTCCGGCGCCCGTCGGTGCGCTGGGCTGGTTGCCGGTGCCGATGGTGTCGAGCCTGCTGTGGTTCGCGAGCCGGCTCGGGTTCGTTCAGGCGCTCGGGGCAGCGGGCCCGTCGGAGCCGGATGCGTTGCTGACGTCGATGACGAGGCTGTCACCGAAGACGGAGCTGCTCGCGTCGCTCAAGACCGCGCATTGAAAAATCCGAGGGGCGAGACTGCCGCTCTCACGGCCCGCTTTGCTGCGCCTGGCGTGGAGTCGACCGCACTCGCTGAGGTGGGACGCGCCTCACCGCCGGCTTCTATGCCGCGCCTCTCGCTTCGCCGCGCACGCCGGCGTCGTAGCGTTGCTGCGCCTGCTCGATGCGCGGCTGATGCTTCATCGCCCACAGCCCGAGCAGTTCGATCGGCCCACGCAATGAATGCCCGAGCCGCGTGAGCGCGTAATCGACGCGCGGCGGTTTCGTCGGAGTCACCGTTCGCGTCAGCAATCCATCTCGCTCCAAACCGCGCAGGGTTCTCGTCAGCATGCGCTGCGAGATTCCGTGCACCGAGTGTTTGAGCTCCGAGAACCGCAGCGGGCCTTCGCGCAGCGCGATGACGATCAGCATGCTCCACGTGTCTCCGACGCGACCCATCACATGACGAGATGGTGCACACGCATCAACCAGCGCCCGACGTGACCTCATGGTTCTCTTTGTATACCGACCCTCCGCCTCGCGCAGGGAGGCACACCGGTGTGCCTCCTTGTGGCGGCAATTCGCGGTCATTAACTCTGGCGCATGTCGTTCATCACCCGCAGACAGATTCTGCTGACCGCCACCGCGGCCGCTGCCTGCCGGACCGAAGGAGAAGTCATGTCTCAACGCAAAGTCGATCGCGTCATCACGCTGCCTCAACCGCATCAGGGCCAGTTCGGGCCCGACCACCGCGTCATCGAAGTCATCACGCAAGACGATTGGCGCGACGCCGACCCGTTCATCCTGCTGATGGATGACCGCATCAATGGTCACTTTCAGGGCGGCGCGCACCCGCACACCGGCATGGAGACCGTCTCGTTCCTCGTCGACGGCCGCATCGGTCAGGAGAGCTCCGAAGGCCACCTGAGCCCCGGCGACGTGGAATGGACCACCACCGGCAAAGGCATCATTCACGGCGGTCACGTCGGCACCAACACCCTCAACTTTCGCTTGCTGCAGCTCTGGGTGACGTTGCCGAAGAAAGAGCGCTGGGCTGAACCTGATCATCAGTTCGTGCCGAAGAACGAAGCGCTGGTTCGCGAGGAACCGGGCGCGCGCGTGCGTCTCTATTCTGGAACGAGCGGCACCTTGCGTTCCAGAACGCGCAACCATGTTCCCGTCACCGTCGCGAGCATCGAGCTGCAACCCGGCGCGTCGATTGATCAGGACGCGCCCGCCACACACAACGGGTTCTTCTACGTGCTCGACGGCATCGCGCGAGCCGGCGGAGAAAAACTCACCGTCGGTCAGGTCGGCTGGCTCGACAAATCCAACGGCTCCACCGTGCGCGTCGAGAACGCCGGTGAGGCGCCGCTGCACGTCCTCTTCTATTCAGGTGAACGGCAGAACATTCCCCTCGTCACGTATGGCCCGTTCGTCGGCGACACGCCTGAAGACCTCAACCGCGCGTTCCGCGACTACCGGGCTGGCACGTTCATCACCTACTGAGTATGCGCGCCGCGCGTGCCGCGGTTCGAACTCTCAGCGCTGACGTTGTTGCTCGCGCAGATGGCGGTGATCATCGCGCTGTCGCGCGTGGTGGCGCTGATCACCAGCAGGTTGGGTCAGCCGCGCGTCATCGCTGAAATTCTCGCGGGCATCATGTTGGGCCCGTCGCTGCTCGGGCTCCTCTCGCACGACGCGATGATCACGTTGTTCCCCGATTCGTCGCTGCCGCAGCTCATGCTGCTCTCGCAGTTCGGTCTCATCTTCTTCATGTTCCTGGTCGGGTTGGAGTTCGACCTCGGCGTGCTCCGCGGCCGCGCGAAGGCGACGCTGGCGATTTCGCACGTCAGCATCGCGGTGCCCTTCGTGCTCGGCGCGGGCCTCGGCGTCATGCTCGCGCCTCCCGCCGGCGTCACACGCCTCGCGTTCTGTCTGTTCTGCGGCATCGCGTTGTCCATCACCGCGTTCCCGGTGCTCGCGCGCATTCTCACCGAGAAGAAGATGATGCAGACGCGCGTGGGCGGCATCGCCATCGCGGCCGCCGCCATCGACGACGTGACTGCGTGGTGTCTGCTCGCGTTCGTGGTCGCGATCGCTCGTGCGCAAGGTGTCGCGCAAGCGGTGTGGACGTGCGGACTCACCGCGGCGTTCCTGATGGTGATGGTCTTCGTGGTGCGACCGCTGTTGAAGCTGGTGCGCGACACCGACGCGCAGGTGCTCGTCAGCTTCGTCGGTCTGCTCGCGGCAGCCGGAGTCGCCGAGCTCATCGGCGTTCACGCGCTCTTCGGTGCGTTCTTCTTCGGCGTGATGGTGCCGCGCCACGATGAGCTCCCGCGGAGGCTGACGAAGAAGCTCGAGTCGGTCTCCACGATGGTGTTGCTGCCGTTGTTCTTCGCGTTCAGCGGTCTGCGCACGCAGATTGGTCTGCTGCACACCGCGGGCGACTGGGCGCTCACCGCCGGCATCGTCGCGCTCGCCACCCTCGGCAAGTTCGGCGCCGCGACGCTCACCGCGCGCGCCACCGGCAGCAGTTGGAAAGACGCGAGCGCGGTCGGGGTGCTGATGAACACGCGCGGGCTGATGGAGTTGGTGGTGCTCAACATCGGCCTCGACCTCGGCGTCATCTCGCCCGAGCTCTTCACGATGATGGTGTTGATGGCGCTGGTGACGACGGCGGCGACCTCACCGTCGTTGAACGTCATCGGCGTCGAACATGACGCGCCCGCACCCGGCGGCGCCGTCACAGCGCGTTGAACGCGTCGTCGAGCGCGGTCCAGATGCCCGCGTCTGGTCCGTCGCACGTGCTCCAGTTCATCTCGGTGGCGCCTTCGTAGAGCCGGTACGAGACGCGCGTGCGCGACGTTCCGCCGTCCGCCGGCAGACATTCGATGCCCGCTTTGAGTGGCGCGAACGCGTCACGCACCGCCTGCGCCCGTTCTTTCGTCGCGAAACCCCGGCCCCACACGCCGATGGTTCCGTTCTCGCAGCCGGACTCACCGAGCTTCTGATTGTGGCCGTCGAGGGCGAGGGTCGAGCCGCACAGCCCATTGCTCGTCGAGCGGATGTACGCCGGTCTCACCAGTGACTCGAGGGAGCATGACGCCGACACCATCACCATGACCACCAGCGCTCGCCGCATCGCGGCAGGATGCAGTGCGCGGAGGTTCACGGTCAATCCACTACGCTGGGTGCGCATGATTCGCGGCGGTTTCCTCATGACGTGTCTGCTGGCGGCGGGTTGCTCGAAGCCCACCGAACCTCCGGTGACGCTCGACGCGGGCGCCGTCGATTCAGGTGTCGTGCTCGATGCTGGGGAGGCCGACGCGGGGTTGTTCGACGCCGGCTCAGGAGATGACGCGGGGATGTTCATCGACGCCGGGGTCGATGCCGGCTCGGTCGACGCGCTCACCGCGAATCGGAATCGACTCTTCGATTCGTACGGCGCGTACCTCGACGCCGGCACGTGCGCGACGTGGAACGCGCTCACGCCCTCTGCGCAGGCCGTCTTCTTCACGCTCACCACGCGAATGCAGAACGGCCGGCTGCGCGCCGACGGCGGCTCGATGCTCTCGCACATCACGAAGGTGTACCGCGTCGTCGGCGGCGAGAACGCGAGCGCGTCGAACGCCGGCAGCTGCGGAGGTGGTGAGTACAACCGCATGATGCTCTCGATGGACGAGACGCTGCACACCGCGCTGCGCGACGCGAACTCGCATCAAGGCGCGATGCAGAGCGGTGAGTACGATGTCTCCGACGACGCGGTCGCGAGCTTCTGGCGCAATTCGCACGATCTCGGCGGCGCGCATTCGCCGTTCGATGAGAGCGACGAGACGGATCAAGGCGCGCCTCGCGGTCAGGTGCAGTATTTCGCTGACCCGGCGAGCACCACGGCGAACGCACCGCTCGGGCGGTTGCAGCTCGAGACGCTCGTCGACCCGTACGCGCTGGAGTTCGATCAAGACTACGACTGCATCCACTCGTCGAACCCGCTCTGCGACTACATCTCGTACGGGCCGCTGTGCTCGCTCGGTGCGTCGACCTCCGGTGTCGAGTTGTTCATCATGAAGTACGGCGATACCCACTCCGAATGGCGGCCGGCCGGCTGCCCATGACACGGGCGTACAGCGGCCCCCTGTGCGGCGATGGAGCGCGGGCGCTAGCATTCGCTGCTCAGGGAGTGACTGCATGAAGACGTCTGATCTCCACGCCATCGCCGCGACCCTCGGTGGGTTGCCGTTGCTGGGGTGTTTGCGTGGAAGCCCGGCGGAGCGCGCGGGCCTTCGCTATGGCGACGTGGTGCTCGAAGTGAATGGGCACCGCACGCCTGATTGGGTCGCGTACATCGACGCGATTCAGAATCGACGTGGCGCGATGACGGTGCGCATCTTCCGCGACGGGCTCGAGAGCGTGATCGAGCTGCGGCTCGATGATGAGGCGCCGCGACGCACGCAGAGTCAGTTGCTGCGCGAACTCTCGGGCGAACCAGATGATGATGACGAACCGTTCTTGAGCTGACGCACGGCGCTCCGCGCGAGCCACCACAGAATCAGGAACGCGAGACTGGTGCCATAGGACGTGGCCAGTCCGACCATTCGCAACGTCGGGTCTTGGTACGTCGCGAGATCGATCAGCCCCCACGCGAAGCGCGTCAGTTGCATCTCTGAAGAAAACGCGCGCAGCCCGAGTGTCACCAACGCCAGGGCAATCGTCCATTCTCTTTGCGCAAAGGAGACCGCGATCCACAAACATGCGGCAAGGAAGAGCGTGTCTGGAACAATCAGCGTGCGGTCGACGAACGTGTGCAGCGTCTCGTCGATGAACCGGTGTTCGCCATCGTACCACCCCACTGCGTTGATCGCGTTGAGCGCGACCCCGGTCAATGCCAACACGATGCATGAGGCGGTCGAACGCGTGCCCGCCGCGAGCAACGCGAAACTTGTCGCCACGAGGGTCGCGTCGACGACCGATGCGTAAACGAAGAAGAGCGCCGAGGGTTCGTGGTCGATGAACGTCAGGACGTCTGCGACGACGCAGTACGAGAGTTCGAACATCGAGAGCGCGAAGAGAAACGTGAGACCCAGCGACGCCCGTTCCCGATGAACGACTTCCATGGGTGCGAGTGTTTCACGTCAGCCGGCGCGATCGCGCGGTTGCTCACCGAGCTCTGAATTCACGAGCGTCTGCAGTTGATTCACGAGCCGCGCACGGCGATCGATCTGCGTCGGCGCCCGCGCGCGGTCGGGCTCCGGCACCAGGCTCACGAAGCTCGCGCAGCCGTCGATGCTGCCCACCGTCTCGAGCGTGCACGGCAATTCATAGGGCGCCTCCGCCCAGTGCTTCGCGGCGTCGGCGCACAAGGTCTCCGCTTCCGTCAGCCGCGCTCCGAGATTCGCGTCAGGCGCGCGCAACGTGCCGGCGAGGCTCGCCCAGAGCGACTGTTCATTCCGCACCACCTGCCACAACCGGTACTCACCATCGCCCGTCTCACACAGCGCGATGCAGCGGTCGGGCGAGAGCCACCCCGCGAGCGACGCATGAATCTGGGCCCAGCGAATGAGCGCGTCACGCCCCGCATCGACATCGGGGAAGACCGACAGCGGCGACGAATGAAACCGCCAACCCTTGCTGGTGTCGGCGACCCACTCCGCCGGAGCGAGCTCCTTCAACGTGCTCTGCGCATCGGAGATCGCTTCCTGCAGAAGAATGCGCCCGTTGATGGCGGGCCAGATGAAGCCGATGGGCACCGCCGTGTCAGGCAGGCGCGGAGGCGAACCCTTCGGCAGCAGCGGCTGCTTCGTCTCTTCGGCCCACGTCTCGAACGCCTGCGCGTCGAGCGGCAGCACGCGCATCTGATTCAGCAGCGCCTCCGCCGATTCGTCGCGCTCGTCGATGTGACCCAGCTCCCCACGGCGCAGTTGCTCACGCACGCGGTCCAACGCGAGGCGCACCGCGAACACGAACGCCTCACGCGTGCCTTCACCTTGCGAGGCGACCGACTCGACGACCGCGAGTTGATGACTCCGCCGCAACGGGTCGAGCGGCGCGGCGTCAGGCAGGTCGCGCTTGTTCGCCTGCAACACGATGCCCGGAGGCAACGGGTTTTCATGCAGCGCGCGATGCAGATCGTCGAGGTGCCGCAGACTTTCCGGCATGCCGTCGCGTGAGGTGTCGGCGACGAACACCACGGCATCGGCGGTATCGAGCAGCAGCCTGCGGCGTGGCGCGAGCGCGCGCTGCCCGGGGCAGCTCACGATCTGACAGCGAATCTCACGGCCCTCGAAACGGCCGCCCACGTACTCGAGCCAGTCGAAGTACAGGGTGCGACCGGCTGATTCCTCCGGCGTGACCACCTGGCCCTGCCCGAGGCGCTGCGCGAGGGCTCGCAGCGACGTCGTTTTTCCCGCGGTGGGAGGCCCGTCGTAGACGATGCGCACCACCACCGCGTCGCTCTGACGGTCGAGCGTCGCCACGTGCGCTTACACCAGGACAGCCGCGTTCTTGTTCACCGCCGAACGGACGATGGCGATGTTCGAATTCGCACGGTCGGCCGCGAGGTAGATGAAGGTGCCTGGCGTCACCAGCTTGATGACGTGGATCTGATCGCCGAGGGTGATGAGCATGTCTTCGAGGTGCGTCTTGATGTTGAGCGCCTTCATGATCTTCATCTTCTGCTTCACCATTTCGCTGTTGTAGGCGCTGGCCGCCGCGAGGTCGAATTCAGGGCGCGCTGACTTGAGGCCCAGCGTCATGCCGGAGTCGAGGTCGACCAGCGACGCGGCGATGAACCCGGGGATCTCGGAGGCAATCTTCTCGAACGTTTCGACGATCTGCTTTTCGGTAGGCATGTGTTTGTTCTTTCGTGAGGGAGTTGGAGTTCAGACAGCGAGGTCTTTTTCGATGCTCGCCAAGCTGTGGCGCGCCATCGCGAGGTTCGACTTCGACTTGTCGAGCGCGAGGTAGATGAAGAGCGCGTCGTTCGACGCCAGCGGGCGGATCAGGTGGTACTGCTTGCCGAGCGTGATGAGGATGTCGTCGATTTGATCGTTGAGCTGCAGCGCCTTCATCGTCTTGCGCTTGGCGCGGACGACCTCGGTGTTTCCCGCCGCCGCGACCTCGAGGTTGAGGCCGGTGCCGCCGCTCGCGGCGAGCATCATGCCGCTGTTCGAATCGACGATGCAGACGCCGATGCAGCCATCGATTTCCATCAGCTTGGGGAGCGCTTCTTTGGGCGTAGTCATGGTGTTTCTCCTGGTGTTGGTTGGTTGGTACTGCAGGGTTGAGGGTCTTCAGACCGCGAGGACCCGGTGCTCGATGAGCGGGACACTGCTCTGCACGGCCGAGCTCCAGCCGTGACGTTGAAGGGAGCGCACCAGCGACGAGAAGTCGTCGCGGTCGGTGCAGTGCGCGAGGAAGGTGAGGGTCGCGTCGATCCACCCGACCCAGATGCCGCCGTGCGCGTCGCGCGTGAACTTCAGCGTGGTCGCCGGGCTGTAGGAATCAGCGAGGCTCCGCGCGGCCCAGGCGCCCGCGCTGCTCAACGCGCGCAGCGACGTGTGGTGTTCAGTCGGCAGCGTGCAACCCAGCAGGCAGGTGCCGAGCCCATCGAAGACCGCCGAGCTGCGCGTGGTGCCCGCGAGCTCCGCCAGCCGCGCGCACGCGCTGGTGACCTTGCCGGGCTGCGCGACGTTGCTCGCGTAGGTGAGCAGCTCGACGGGGAGAAACGTGAACGTCGACTGGTACCCGCGCGCGCGGTGCGGCACCCAGCGGGGCGACGAGGTCCACGAGGCGCCGGTGGAGAGCGATTCAGCGGTGTGATGCAGCAGCGCCGCGCGCAACGCCTCGGGGCTGACACGGCCGCGTTCGACCAGCACTTCGCCCATCGGCCGGCCGCTCTGACGGCACTCCACGAACAACTGCTCGGCTTCTTCTTCACCGAGGTGCGGCGTGCAGCACTCGCGGAGCAGACCGGTGAGGCGCCGCTGCAGCCCCGCGGCGGCGGCCCAGCACACGCGGCCGCGCTCGACCAGCACCACCCCCGACACCTTCGTCTCGGGGCCGAAGGCGAGCGCGCCGGTCGCGTCATCGGGCAGCCCCTCGAGCTCGGAGAGCACGCGCAGCACGTTGTCGGGGCCCGAGGGCGCGGCGAGCTCGCTCATACGACGATGTCCCGCTCCACGTCCGACAGGAGGTAGCGCGCCATGGCCAGGTTGGCGCGCGACCGGTCGAGCGTGAGAAAGAAGTAGTACTGCGGGCGGCTCTTGCAGAGGCGCAACAGGTGGTACTCGCGGCCCAGCGAGATGACGATGTCTTCGAGCTCGTCGTCGAGCTTCAGGTCGCGGATCACGCGGCGCTTGGCCTGCACGAGGTCGACGTGGCCGAGCCCCAGCTCCTCGAGGCCGCTGATGTTGCCGTGGTCGACCGACGCGACGCACGCGTGCTTCTCGAGGTCGACCAGCGCCGCGACGAGAAAGCCAGCGGCGCGTTCCAGGCGGCTCAGGTTCGAGCCCACGT
>JBEHYH010000043.1:0-21365 GCA_048498275.1 Myxococcota bacterium
AACAGAAAAAATAAAAGTAGTGAGAGTTAATCCGGAAAATCGCAATCAGGTTATCTAGATGAGCTTGAAGAAATTTTCAAGCAGGGAGCCACCGCCCTTCATCAATCGAGCCAAACGCCTTTCGCGTCCGCATGGCCCGCGCGCAGCGCACAACAGGCAAAGCGCTTCATCGAACTGAAGTCGTTCATTCCTTCATTTGGCAAAGCAGCAACTTTCAGTTCGGCATCGAGCACGACACCGGCGTGACGAACTCGAGCACGAGAAAACCGAAGAAGGCTTCGAGCTCGGCGACGCGAACGCCCGCACCATCGACGAGTTCGCCGTGTTTCACGCGCAAGACGTCGATGATCGCTTCGTCGAAACGAAGTTCGATCGCGAGCCCTGCTCTCACGATTCGCGCATCGAGGCGTCTGCCTGCATAGATGAACGAGTGCATGAAGGGCCCGGCCTCCATCGCCGCTTCCCAGTGTGCGCGCTTCAATTCGAACTGTGACGCGCGGAACACCTTGGCGGCGACGTGCATTGCGACACGCAGTTGTGCGCGTTGACGTCGCCCGTTGTCATCTCGATGCAGCGGTCTTGAAGTCTGTGGGAGTTCTCGGTGTTCATCGCGTCGGCGCATGCGTCTCCTTCGTCGCGCGCTCGATGAACGTGCGACCGGTGCCGCGCCGTCTTTCAAATGTCGTGCGCGAAGCGTGACTCGGCCTGAGCAACCAAAGCGACTCACGCGTAACGCGGGCACGAGCGATGCACACCGCAACCCCTCACCACACGGGAGAGATTGACCGATGGAACCACGCAAGACACCCGAGCTCGTTCGCGACGCGGCCAGGGGCGCTGCAGTCAGCCTCGTCGCTTCGACGGCCATGGGCGCATTCATGAAGTTCACGAGCGACGTCGGCGCGCTCGGAGAACCGCCTCCGCGAAGGCTGACGCGCCAACTCCTCTCCGCCGCCGGCATCCACATGATGAAGCCCGCGATGGACGTCACCACCAATGTGCTGCACCTTGGGTATGGAGGAATCGTCGGTGCGCTCTCTGGCCCATGGCTGCAACGCATGCCGACACGTCGGGCCCGAACGCTGGCCGGCGCGGCCATCGGCGGCGTCGTGTGGGCGGTCAGTTACGCGGGGTGGATCCCTTCCATCGGCTGGATGGCGCGCCCCTCTCGCGACGTTCCGCGTGCGCGCCCGTGGATGATGTTCGCCGCGCATTTGATCTTCGGCGGCATTCTCGGCGCTCTTCAACGGCCCGCGACTTCGCCTCCACTCACCTGAGAACTGAATGAACGCCATCGAACTGCTCGAGGGACAGCACGATCAACTCCAGGCGATGTTGCGAGAGTTGAAAGCGTCGGTCGTTGGTACTCAGCGCAACATCACGTTCAAGAAGCTGAAGCACTCGATGTTCGCGCACATGGTCATCGAAGAAGAGGTCTTCTACCCGCTGGTCGCGAAGGCCTCTTCAGAGGGGAAACCCATCGCAGCGAGCTACGAAGAACATTCAGCGGTGCGCATGGCGCTCAGTCGCTGTCTGCGGGTGTTGCAGCGCGATGAGCTCTTTCGGGTTCGCATCGGTTTTCTCGAGGGGCTCGTCGGGCTTCACCTCGTCGAGGAGCGCCAGACGATTCTGCCGCGAGCCCGCGAGGTGCTCACCCAAGACGAACTCGTAACGCTCGGCGACGCGATGAAGTCGATGTTCGACATCGCGTTGCGTTCGATGACCGTGAGCGTCGAGCTCGATCTGCATTCGACGACGCGAGAACTCGTCGCGCTCGGTGAACAGCAGTCAGCAATTCATCAAAATGAACGAAGTTCCAAAACTGAATGAAGTGCGTGCGCTGCGGTTCCGGGTGCCCGAGCGCCGGAAATCACTGCCACACGCGCTCGGCGGGTACGAGGCGAGCGTCAGCCTTCCCGTCGCAATGCCACGGCGCTTGTTTGCCCTCCTCGCGCCAGTTGTCGCAGGCGAGAAACAACCCCTGTGGGCCTTCCTTCACGCTCATGAACTGATGACATGAAGGGCACTTGAGCAGGCGCTCATCGTCGGCGAGCAACCGACGCGCTTCGCTCACGATGAAGTCGAGCGCCGTATCGAGGCCGCTCTCGTCCCTGACGCGGAAGAGCGTGCCGCGCGAACGACCATCATGAAGTTGCAGCGACACATTCAGCTCATTCGGTTTCGGCGGAACCACCGTCACGAGTCGCCACCCTTTCCTCCCGATCGCCCGGTGAAAGGTGGTCCCCAACGAGAGTGAACGTCGTGGTCTGTCTCTCTTGAACCCAGCGCGAATGAGCTTCCAGCCGACCTGCATGCGATTCATGCACTGCGCTCTCTGTCGCTGGCATCGGCCTCGGGGGGAATCCCGACAAACATGCAGCGGCGCGCGGCGAGAAAGCACTTTTGAGGCCGATCGGTATTCGAGTGCTCATCGCAACCGATTGTTGAACTTCACCTGTCAGCGTGTTCATCGGGCACACGGCGTGCAGTCCTTCTTCGCTCACCCCTCGCGGCCGATTCATCCCGACCGCGACTTCACCAGGAGACGCCATGAGCGGAGACACCACCACGAGCCAGAACCCTCGCCCCGAGATTCAGCCGCCCGCGCAGCAGAGCGAAGAACAGAAGAAGAACCAGCGCCCTCCGCCTCAGCAGAACGACAGCGAACGTCGCGAAGAGCGCAAAGCGCAGCGAGAGCTCGACGGCGACCAGAGTGATGCACAGCGGCAGGAAGAGCGGGAACGAGAACGTCGCGACGGCGAACACGACGAAGAACTCGAGAAGAAGAACGAGCAGGAGCGGGGCGGCGAAGAGCAAGGCGAGCAAAAACGAAAGCAAGGCGTCGTTGATCGACCTCTCGCTCCGTAACCTTCTCAACTCACGCCTGAACACTTCACGACCGCCGCGATGAAAGGTGGAGCGCGATGACGCCCACGAGTTCGCACTCGACGTTCTCAACCATGATGAGGAAGGCGACGGCCGAAGCGCTGGGCACCGCGTTGTTGCTCACCGCGGTCGTCGGCTCCGGCGTCATGGGCGAGCGACTCGCCGGCGGGAATCTCGCCATCGCGCTGCTGGCGAACACACTCGCCACCGGCGCTGCGTTGATGGTCTTGATTCTGACCTTCCGCCCCGTGTCGGGAGCTCACTTCAACCCCGTCGTGACGTTCGCAGAGGCAAGCCGCGGCAAGGTGTCGTGGGGAGCCGTTCCCATCTACGTCGTGGCGCAGTTGGGCGGCGCAGTCGCGGGTGTCGTCATCGCGCATCTGACGCTCGGTGAACCTGCGGTGACGGTCTCCACGCACGAACGCTCGAGCCTCGCGGAGATGCTCAGCGAGCTCGTCGCGACCTTCGGCCTTCTTGCAGTCATCATCGGCTGTTCGCGACAACGTTCCGACGCGGTGCCCTTTGCCGTTGGCGCCTACATCGCAGCCGCGCATTGGTTCACGGCCTCCGCTTCATTCGCCAATCCCGCGGTCACGGCGGCGCGGGCTCTCACAGAATCGTTCGCAGGCATCCGCCCTGAAGATGTTCCAGGGTTCATCGCAGCGCAGGTGACAGGAGGCGCGCTCGCCACTGCCGTCACCTGCTGGCTCATTCCCGCGTCGCGGCTTGAGTTGCCTGCTGCCGAAGCCAATGGTGGGCACGCGAAGCCGGTCCACACAGCGCAAGACGTCGCGACGCCGCTTCGTTCATCGCCCCGCGAGAACGCGGCCAACTGAACGCTCTCGTTGCCCCAACACGCATCAACGGAGGCTCGCTGGAAACAGGAGGCTCCGTGGTGAAGCCGCGCGATGACATCCCCCATTGCGCGGCTTCCCGTTTCTCCTGGCGCTGCTTCCGCCGTTCAGCACGTGATGATGGAGCGATTCAATCTGACGGTGTGCCCTTCTCACGTGCGCCCAACATGCCCTTCGACACCGGCAACGAAACACGTTCCTCACGGGCATGCGGCATGCAGCGCCATGAACGCATCGACTTCTGAATCACGTGCTGGCTCGCGAGCGCCAGCCCAGAACGAAATCGTAGATGACGTGACATTGCGTCACGAAGGGCGCATCGGCCGCGGCCCGCTTCTCCGAACGCGACCATTCCGAGGAATCGTCATGAGCGAAAAGAACCAACCCAACAGGGAACAGAAGCGTGAAGCCGGCGCGGGCCACCATCAGAACCACTCGAGTGAGCCGCGGCGCGACCAGAATCAAAACCGCGAGAAACAGAACCAGCAGTCGAGCGAAGAACGCCAGCGCCAGCAGCAGCGCGAGCGTGAACAGCCCGACGAACGGCGGCCGTAATCGCGGTCTTGAGTTCGCAGCACGTCAGGAGGTCGCTCCTGGCGGGAGAGCTGCACGGCAAGTCCGCTGCCGTGCAGCTCTTCGTTTTCGGCGATGGCTCTTCCTTTTCGAAGGCTCGCTCTCCCCACTCGACGAGTGGCCGTGTTCCTCGCGCTGGGCACGCGCAATGCATTCCATTCACGAAACACTCACCACGAGGAGTCACATGGACGCCGTCGCACTGCTGGAAAAGCAGCACGAAGAAGTGATGCAGATGTTGAACGACCTCAAGAAGTCGGAGCCGGGCCGCGCGCGCAGCGAGACGTTTCGAAAGCTGCAGCGTTCACTGCTCGCGCACATGTACATCGAGGAAGAAGCCTTCTACCCGGTGGTCCTCGAGCGCGCCGACGACGGCGACCCGATCGCTGAAGGCTACGAAGAGCATTCTGGAGCGCGGGCCTGTCTTCAGCGGTGCGCGCAGGCACTTCGAAATGAAGAACTCTTTCAGATGCGCATCGGCGTGTTGAAGGAGCTCATCTCCCACCACGTCGAAGAAGAACGCGAATCGATTCTCCCAAAGGCGCGCAAAGCGCTCGCCGACGCCGAACGCGAAGCGCTTGGCCTCCGGCTCGAAGAGCTGTTCGAAAAGGCGATGCGTGCGTCAGCCGTCGGCACCGCGTTGGACCGCAAGACCACGCGTCGCGAAATCGAAGCGCTCCACGGCGCGAGTCGCGCTCACGCATAGCCGCCTCGAACTTCAGTCGGCTCAATCAACCAGCCACCAAGGGACAGCCATGACCGAAAAGAAGGAAGCGCTGAAGAAGCCGTTCGCGGGCGAGCCACAGCAAGACGCGCCGGGTTCACAGGTGGAGATGCGTCACCGCCCTGACTGCGGCGAAACCAGCTACCGCGGCACAGGGCGCCTCAAGGGCAAGACGGCCATCGTCACCGGTGGTGACAGCGGCATCGGTCGCGCGGCGGTCATTGCCTTCGCTCGCGAAGGCGCGCGCGTCGGAGTGCTCTACTGGAACGAGCATGAAGACGCGCAAGAGCTGAAACGACTCCTCGCGGCCGAAGGCAGTCACATCGAACTTTCATCCGTGGACCTCGCGAATCACCAGGCGACCGCGGCTGCGGCTCGGCAGCTCGCCGATCAACTCGGCGACCACCTCGACGTGTTGGTCAACAACGCCGCCCAGCAAGGCAAAGCGCTGGAGCGCTTCGAAGATCTCGATGACGAACGAATCGAGCGCACGTTTGACGTGAACATCCTCTCGATGTTTCGGCTGGTGAGAACGCTGCTCCCGAACATTCCCAGCGGAGGCAGCATCATCAACGTCGCGTCGATTCAGGCGTACCAACCGAGCGCGGCCATCATCGACTACGCGACCACCAAGGGTGCCATCGTCACCTTCACCAGGGGCCTCGCGCCAGAACTCATCAAGCGCGGCATTCGCATCAACGCGATTGCTCCGGGGCCGGTGTGGACCCCGCTCATCGTGCAGTCGTTCGACCAGAAGAAGATCGAATCGTTCGGCACCGACAACCCGGCGGGCCGCGCTGCCCAACCGGCCGAGCTCGCCCCCGCGTTCGTCATGCTGGCGAGCGACGAGAGCAGTTTCATCAACGGCGAGGTGCTCGGCGTCACCGGCGGAAAGCCGCTGAGCTGACCATCGGGTCGAACGCATGCGGGAGCGAAGCGCTGCGCCACGAAGAACCCTCATGAGGATCCGTCCATGAACTCTGCCGATTCACGGGCGCTCGTCCGCGATGTGCTCAAGGGTGCTGCCACCAGCGTCATCGCATCGTGTGTGATGGGCGCATTTCTGGAATTCGCGAACGAGAGCGGAGCCTTCGGTGAAGCCGCGCCGAGACGGCTCACCCGTCATCTGCTCTCTGTCGTCGGCGTGCCTCTGAACAAGCCAGCCCTTCATGCGCCAACGACGGCGCTGCACCTCGCTTACGCGATTGCCGCCGGCGCAGCATCGGGGCCCCTGTTGCAACGATTGCCCACCGGTCGCGCTCGACTGACAGGCGGCATCGCGGTCGGCGCGACGTTGGGAGCCATCAGCTACGCCGGCCTGAATCCCTCCGTCAGGTGGATGCCTCGGCACACGCGTGAACTTCCGCGGTCTCGCCCCTGGCGGATGCTCGGAGCGCATCTGATCTTCGGAAGCCTGCTCGGCGCGCTTCACCCATCGACGCGCTGACTGGCAATTCTGAAAGTGCACGTTTCATTTTGATGAACCGCAGCGGGGCAACGGGTTGCGAAAGCACCCGTGAGTTTCGCAACGCGATTCGGCGCGGCGAGCAACGCGCCTCCGATGTTCGCCGAGGCGTTACTGCGTTGCCGCTGCGTGTCTCGTCGCGCTCGAGAGGCGCACCTCTTGCTGATGGCGGTCGCATGGCATCCACCAAGAAGCCGACGAAGCGAGGCAGCGAGACTCACGCCAATCGTGCCGAAGTGCACCAGGTCGCTGAAGGCACGCAGCCGTCACTGACCACGCAAACCGGCACTCCGATTTCAGACAACCAGAACTCGCTCAAGTCAGGCCCGCGCGGCCCGACGGCGCTCGAAGATTTCGTGCTGCGCGACAAAATCACGAGCTTCGACCACGAGCGCATTCCTGAACGCGTGGTTCACGCTCGAGGCTCGGGCGCTCACGGCTTCTTTCAACCGACACAGGCTCTCGCGAAATACACGCGTGCTGCCTTTCTGCAGAACCCAGACAAGAAGACGCCGGTGTTCGCGCGTTTCTCGACGGTCGCCGGTGGCGCGGGCTCGGTGGACACGCCGCGTGACGTTCGGGGTTTCGCCGTGAAGTTCTATACGGAGGAAGGCAACTTCGACCTCGTCGGCAACAACATCCCCGTCTTCTTCATTCAAGACGCGATGAAGTTCCCCGACCTCGTGCACGCCGTGAAGATGGAGCCTGACCGCGCGTTCCCGCAGGCGGCATCCGCGCACGACACCTTCTGGGACTTCATCTCGCTGATGCCTGAGTCCATGAACATGGTGATGTGGCAGATGTCTGACCGAACGATCCCGCGTTCGCTGCGAATGATCGAAGGGTTCGGCGTGCACACCTTCAAGCTCGTCAATTCCGAAGGCCAGGCGACCTTCGTGAAGTTCCACTGGCGACCGCGAATCGGCGCGCAATCGACCACGTGGGACGAGGCGCAGAAGCTCGCCGGTATGGACCCTGACTTCCACCGACGTGACCTGTGGAAGGCGATCGCGATGGGCGACTTCCCTCAATGGGACCTCGCCGTTCAGCCCTTCGATCAGGCGACGGCAGACAAGCTCGACTTCGACATCCTCGACCCCACCAAGCTCATCCCCGAAGAGGTGATCGCGCTCGAAGTCATCGGCACGATGACGCTCGACCGCAACCCGGAGAACTTCTTCGCGGAGACCGAACAGGTTTCATTTCACCCCGGGAATCTGGTGCCAGGCATCGACGTGACCGAAGACCCGCTGCTGCAGGGGCGGCTGTTCTCGTACATCGACACGCAGTTGAGCCGGCACAACAGCGTCAACTTCAACGAGCTCCCGATCAACGCGCCGAAGTGCCCGATGCACAACTTCCAGCGCGACGGGCACATGCGCAGCACCGTGCCCCGCGGACGGGTGTCGTACGAGCCCAACTCGCTTGCGCCGAGGAGTGCGCGAGAGACGACGCGCGGCTTCACGACACACCCGAATGGAGACGTCGGCCCCAAGACACGGCGACGCGCCGAGAGCTTCGCTGACCACTACAGCCAGGCGCGGCAGTTCTACCGGTCGATGAGCGCTCCCGAACGCCGGCACATGATTTCGGCGCTCACGTTCGAGTTGGCGAAGGTCGAGAGCCGCCATGTTCGTCAGTTGATGCTCGGGCATCTCGCCATCATCGACGCGCATCTCTTCGCAGGCGTCGAAGCCGGTCTCGGAATGAAGGGAGAGGCGACGCAGGTCGAGCCCGCGGTGAAGCCGCGCGACCTTCCCGATTCACCGACCTTGAGCCTCGTGAAGAAAATGAAACCCACGCTCCAGGGCCGGGAGATTGGCGTGTACGTGTCTGACGGCACTGACGCGGCGCTCTTTCACGCGCTCAAGACGGCGATTGAGAAGGCGGGAGCTGCATGCACCGTCATCGCTCCGGTGATTGGTGGGGCAACGCTCAGCGATGGCCAGAAGATCGCGGCCGACAAGTACATCCACGCCGGCACGTCGATTTTCTACGACGCCATCGCGTTGGTACCGTCTGCAGAAGGCTCCGCGCTCTTCGAAAACGAACCGCCGATTCTCGAAGCGATTCGCGACGCGTTCAGACATCTGAAGATCATCGGCTTCGCGAAACACGCGGCAGGCATGCTGGCTCGCGCCAACGTTGAGCTCAGCGATGGCGTCGTCACCCTCGACATGAGCACCATCGACGCGTTCATCGAAGCCGCGAGCTGGGGCCGCCTGTTCGATCGCGAACCGAAACTTGCCGCTACGACACTGGGGTGAGGGGCAGATGGCTCCGTTCAAATGCGGCCGCATCAGGAGACGTCATGATCGAGAAGCACAATCGCAACAACGAATCGAAGCATGAAGGTCAACAGCACAAACGCGACGATGAGAACCGTCGTGAGTTGCAGGCGCAGCCCACTCAGCAGGAGGGGCACCGCGAGGAGCCGCAGCGCGAGGAGAAGCACGCACGCAGTCGGCACTCGCCCTCGCCCAGCGAACACTGAGCCCACGCGCTCATGATGGTTCGAGGCCGCGCGATGGGCACTCCGTCGCGCGGCTTCTTTTTCCCACTCCAGGAGAAGCCATGGGTTCATCACTGTGGTCCGAGACGACCGAATTCCCGAAGTACCGCACGCTCGAACACGCCGCCTCTGCCGAGGTCACGGTCGTCGGCGGCGGCATCGCAGGTCTGACCGCGGCGCTCTCGCTTCAAATCGCCGGCAAGAACGTCGTGTTGCTCGAAGCGCGGCATCTCGGCGACGGAGAGACCGGCAAGACCACGGCGCATCTCACCGAGTTGCTCGACACGCGCGCCTTCGTGCTCGAATCGAGGTTCGGTTGCGGAGGAGCGCTGATGGCCGCGGAAGCATCGCGAACAGCGATCGCGACCATCGAACAGCTCGCCCACGAGTGCGCGCCCGCGTGTCACTTCAAACGCGTGCCTGCGTATTTGTACGCGGAGACCGAGGAGCAGGCCGACGAGTTGAGACGTGAACTCGAGAGCCTCGCGCGCGCCGGCACTCAAGCGTCGTGGGTCGAATCACTGCCGCTGCCCTTCCCGACTCGCGGCGGCATTCGCGTGGAGCGGCAAGCGCAGTTTCACCCACTCGAATACATCAAAGGACTCGCCGCGCAGTTCCTCCGCGCCGGTGGGCGCATCTACGAAGGCTCCGAGGTGCTGAGCGTCAACGATGGAGAGCCCTGTCGCGTCACGCTCACCGGTGAACGCACGATCGTCGCGCATGACGTCTTCGTGCTCACCGACGTGCCGGTCATCAATCGCGCGGCGCTCCGCACCACGAACGCGGCGTATCGCTCGTACGCCATCGCCGCGAAGATCACCGGCGATTTCCCCGAAGGGCTCTTCAGCGACGCGTACGAGCCCTACCACTACACGCGACTGCATCAATCTGAACGCGGCACGTTTCTCATCATCGGCGGCGAAGACCACGAGACCACCCAGCACAACGAGCCAGCGCGCGCATTCGCCAACCTCGAAGAATACGCGGCTACGAAGTTCGGCCTCAGGGACATCGCGTATCGCTGGTCAGGGCAGATCATCGTGCCCGCAGATGGGCTCCCGTTCATCGGCAAGAGCCCCGGCGAGCAGCATGTGTACGTCGCGACCGGTTTCGCCGGCACCGGCATCACCTTCGGCACCGTTGCCGGCATGCTGCTCTCAGACCTCGTGCGCGGCGTGCCGAACTCGTGGGTCGAGCTGTTCAGCCCGAATCGCGTCAGACCGCTGACGCAGGAGTCGCCGGCGACCATCACGCGTGACCGCTTCTCGCGAGGCGACGTCGATGCCGTGCGTGAAGTACCAGCAGGCGAAGGAAGACTGCTGCGCTCCGGCGGAAAGATGGTCGCGGTGTTCCGTTCACAGTCGGGCCGGGTGTCGGCGTGCTCCGCGGTGTGCACGCACATGGGCTGCTACGTGCGCTGGAACAGCTCGGAGTCTTCGTGGGACTGCCCGTGTCACGGCAGCCGGTTCACACCCGAAGGCAACGTCTTGAACGGCCCTGCGACGCGCGCCCTTGAAGCCGTGCCGATCAGAGATGACGAATAGACGCGTGGAGACGCGGTCGTCACGAATCTCCGAAGAAGCACGTGAGCGAACGCGTCCCTTCGCCGTGGCGACGTTGTCGAGCCCGGACGATGGGGACGAATCGTCCTGCAACGAGGCACTCAACACCCTCAGTTCCTACGCGAGACCGCGCTGGAACGATGGCGTGTTGAGCACACGACGATTCAAGTCTCTCGGCTGCGGTGTGCCTACGCATTTGACGACGAAGCTTCGGCGGCGAACTACCCAAGGGAAGGCGAGGTCAGGATCTTCTTCTTTCATCGAAGCGCTCCGGGCGATGACCACGCGAGAACGCGTCGATCGCGGAGCCCCTCTTGATGCCGGCTTGACGGAGCAACCGCCACTCCTGACGCCGTCTTGATGCGCCGAGCGTTCTCTTGTCGTTCGAAAGGCAAGACGACATGACGAACACCCGAAATACCGACCTGAAGGCGCTGCTGCTTCTCGACTCGAAGAGTCTGGGCGACGCGAGGAGGCACGCCAGCAAGGTGCTCTCCGATGCGCTCCGCTGCCCGCGGTGCCAGAAGTTGCTCGGGCACGTTTTCGATCGACTGGGTTCGACGCTGTTTCTCGATGACGACCCGGCGTTGTTGGAATGCGCGTTCGAGAGCAGCGAACGTGACGAGTTCTCGCCGCGCGTTCTCGCGGCATGCATCGTGTTGTCTGGCCGCCCTCGGGTCGCCGCCACGCTCGCGAGCTGAAGACATGAACATCGCCTTCTTTCTGACGCCCAAGAGTGAGGTCGTCTGGGTTCCCGAGACCGCGACGTTGCGTCAGGCGCTCGAGTGCATGACGGCTGAGGGATTCTCAGCGATTCCCGTGCTCGACCAGCGAGGCCACTACGCCAGCACGCTGACCGAGGGCGACCTGCTCCGCGCGCTCTGGCACACCAGAGGCCCCCTGCGCGAAGAAGCGCAGCTCCTGACGCTCGGGCTCGTTCCGCGGCACGTGACGTACGTCGCGGTGAGCATCGACGCGCAGGTCGAGGAGCTGCTCTCGCTGGCGATTCGTCAGAACTTCGTACCCGTGGTCGACAGCCGGGGCGTGTTCATCGGCATCGTGCGGCGCAGGTCGATCATCGAACAAGGCGTGAAGCTGCTGCAGACGACCCGTTCCGGGGCGCGCGCCGGTAAGACGTGAAGCCATGGACCCGCTCACGATCTTCGGTCTGGTCGCGGTCACCGCGATGCTGGTGACCTACTCGCTCGAGAAGCGCAGCCACTGGTTCATTCTCGCGTTCGCCGCGTCGTGTCTGCTGGGTTCGACCTATGGGTTCCTGCAAGGTGCGTGGCCCTTCGGTCTGGTGGAAGCCGTCTGGGCAGCGGTGGCGGCGAAGCGTTGGTGGAACCAGCGTGAAGAAGCGGCACGGGCGTCTTGATGCGGTCAGCGCTTCAGCGGGAAAAGGCCGGTCAGCCGAGCGATCGCGGGAACCAGCGGCATGAAGGCCGTGGGCTGGTCCGTCGCGACCAACCAGCCGGGCTCGATCGGCGCCGCCTTCCTGCCCTTGAGCGGCGTCAGCGAGATGCCTCGAACATCGACTTCGAATTGCAGCCCTTCGATGGTCAGGATCTGCACGCGATTGCCCTCGGGCGCGCGCGTCATCAGGAGCGCTTCGCCGGCGGCGATTCTCCGGTGCCGCGCGGCGCGGCCCGGGGCGCCGAGCTCCTCCAACGGGCGCGACGCGAAGACGAAACGTTCGGGGTTCACCTCGGTGTACAGCGAGACCGTCTGCTCACGCGTCGGGGTCGTGACCTGCACGACACGCTCTTCGAACGACTGCGCATCGGTAACACCGCGGGCGATGTGCCGGAAGTACGCCTCGTCGCTGAGCGCCTGCGCGTTGGTCCGCTGCTCCTCCTCGCTGATGGCCTGCATTCGTTGCGCCGCCCAGGTGATGAAGCCGTCATCGAACGACGCACAGGCATTGAGTTGCGCGGTGAGCTGCGCCAATTGCGCGCGGGCGTTCGACACGTTCCAGTGCATCGCCTCCAGCCGCACGATGCTGCTCAACACCGCCCCGTTGGCGGCTGAACGCAGCTCGTCAGCGCGGTCGTTCAGATCACGATCTCTGCGCCGATGATCTTCGATGGAGCTGGCGAGTTGAAAGCGCTGATCGGTCTTGCTGGCGGCGACCGAGGCTTTCGTCAGCGCTTCGCGCTCAGCGCAGAACTCGAGCACCGAGGTTTCGAGCTCGTTGAGCGTGTGCGGCGAATCAGCCCGCGCCACCGCCGGAGCCGCGATCGAAACGACGAACGTCCACACGAGTGCAGCTTTCATCGGCGCCCCACGACGAGACCTTTGCACACCCCATTCACCCGGCGCCCCGGGCAACCACGCGTTCGATTACGCCCCGTGGACAAACGCTCCGTTACGCATGGGTAGCGGTCGTCAACGGCACCTGGAGGGCGGAGGGGCGCGTGTGCGAAATCGCGCGCCATGAACCGTTCTGACGTCACCGGGGCTTCGTCGCGCGAGCACGAGCACATTCGAGCGCTGCTCACCCGATACGCGGCCGCGGCCGGGTACGAACACCAGACCCGGCTCGACGACACGCATCTGCCCGACGTGGTGTGCGCGCAGCTCGAGCCCATGAAACTGTTCATCGGCGACGCCACCGTTTCTGCGCGAGACAACACGCACAACGAACAGAGCGTCGGCCGCATCGACACGTACGTGCAGTTGATGGCCGCCATGCTGACGGCGAAGACCATCGACGACGCCGGTCTCGCGGTGGCGACCGACGACGAAGAAGAAGCGGCCAACTGGGCGGGCCTGCTCGAGGAGCTCTGCGCGAGGCACAACGTGCGAAGCCCCGCGGGCAACGCTCGCCAGTTCATCATCATGCCGCTCGACTCGAAGACGTGGATGGCGATCGGCTGACTGGTTCTTTCTGAAGCACCTCGCTTCATTTTGATGCACGCACCGGCGTCACGAGTCGCCGCCACGGGGCAACGAGGCGCCTCCGTCGAAGGCGCGCCGAGACGCTCGTTACCGCGACACCTCGGCATCACGCGTGAGGCGGCCCGGCGCGCGTCTTGCTGACTCCCTGCTGATGATCCGCGATGCAACACCGGGTTGAGACACCCGACGGCTCAAAGAAAACGCAGCCCCCGAGCCGAAGAGACACGGCTCGTTCCCCCGGTGGGTGAGCGCCGCGTGCCGAGGGGCGTGCGGCGTTCGCTTTTTCATTCTCCATCACGTCGCAGGAGCCGTGCATGAACCCGAGAGACTTCAATTTCACCCGCCGCGTCGCGATCGCGGGTGGCGGCAGCGCGTTGCTGGGCGCGTGCGTTCCCGCCGCGACGATCAACGCGACCTCACCCGTCGACGAAAGGTCGATCATGCCTTCCACCACCGCGCTCGCGGGCTCGCACACCGTCGCGCCGCTGCCCTTCCCCGCCGGCTCCCTCAACGGGATCTCGGAGAAGATCATCACCTCGCATCACGACCACAACTACGCCGACGCGGTGAAGAACCTCAATCGCGTCGAGCAGGACCTCGCGCTCTCGAACGCCGACACGCCGCCCTTCGTCGTCGCCGCGCTGAGAGAGAAGGAACTCACCTTCCGCAACTCGAAGACGCTGCACGAGGCGTACTTCGCGAACCTCGGCGGCGACGGTCGCAGATCGGGAAACATCGAGAAAACCATCGCCCAGGCGTACGGCACCTCTGCGCGGTGGGAACAGCACCTGCGCGCCACCGGCCTGGGCCTCGGCGGCGGGAGCGGCTGGGCGATCCTCGGGTACGAGCTCGACACCGGAGCGCTGCGCACCTTCTCGTCTGGCAATCACACCCAGGCGCTCGCCTCCGCGGTGCCCCTGCTGGTGATGGACATGTACGAGCACGCGTACCAGTTGGACTTTGGCGCGGCGGCCGCGAAGTACATCGACGCCTTCTTCACCAACGTGAATTGGGACGAAGTGAATCGCCGGCTCGAGCACGCGCAGAACGCGAGCGCTGCGTGGCGACGGGCGCAAGCGACGTGACACGGCGATGACGTTCGAGGCACGCCCGATGCAGTCCCTCTCAGCTCCCCGAACTCAAAAGGAAAGCCCATGACGACCCACGCACCGACGCACGCGAAGAAGCACTCCAACGGCACCCCGCACTCGGTAGCCGAGCTGATCGAAGACCTTCACGTGAAGCGCGAGCTGACGCGCGCGCGGAAGGCCGCGATGAAGTTCACCGATCAGGCGATCGAAGCCGGCCAGGAAAACCCGAAGGCCGCTGCGGCGGTGCTGCTCGGCGCCGGCATGGTGCTGGGCTCGCTGCTGTACCGGCTCTTCGCGCCCCGACCGACCGCCGCGCAGCTCCTCGCGCGCGCGCTGCAGAACCGGGCAGCGAACGGCCTCGCGCTCGCGCGCAAGCTCGTCTCCTGAAGACCGATGACAGTCGGGCACACGGTCGCGGCCCGCTCCACCCCAACGCGGCCACACGAGGATTCATCATGATCGAGAAGCACAACCGGAACCGCGAGTCGCGCCACGAGAATCAACAACCGGCGCGCAAGCGCCTCCGCCGTGGAATGCCGGGCCCGCAGCGTGCGCAGCAACCCGAGCACCAGCGCGAAGGCGCTCGACGCGAAGGCCGCCGCGACACCCGTACGACGACCGAGCACTGAACACCGCGACGGTAACCGCTTCATTCCCCACGAGGAGCAACACATGCACGCGATCGCAATGCTGGAGAGGCAGCACAAACACCTGAGCGAGTTGTTGCACGAGTTCAAGGAGTCGACGCCGGGTGACGAACGCGCCTCGACCTTCAAGACGCTGCAGCGCGCGTTCCTCGTGCACATGCTGCTCGAAGAAGAGATCTTCTACCCGACGGTGGTGAACAACACGCCCGAGGGTCGCCCGTTCGCGGAAGGGTACGAAGAGCACGCCGAAACGCGCATGGCGATCCGCCGATGTGCGCGCTCGATGAACGAAGAAGATCTCTTTCAGTTTCGTGTCGGCATTCTCGAAGAGTCGCTCTCTCAACACGTCAACGGTGAACGGAAGTCGATGTTCTTCGCGGCGTGCGAGATCTTCGACTCGACGGAGCTCGAGGTGATCGGCCAGACGATGGCGTCATTGGTGGAGCGGATCGAGCATGCGTCGAGCGCGAACATCGACCTCGACATCTCGTCGACCGCCCGGGAGCTCCGCGCGCAGGACGCGTAGCGACGTGCTTCTTCGGCAGCGACGTCACCAATCACGCCAGGCAGCCACCTCGCATTTTCCGGGCGCCTCCATCATCGCGACCACCGCGACTTCATCAGGCTGATGCCATCGCTCGCTCGCTGACGCCCCGCGCACATGCCGCGAGGCACGCCGAATGCAGTCTCCAACTGCTCCTCATTGAAGAAAGGAAGCCACCATGGAAACGCCCTCGCCCTCGTCACCTCCTGAAGTTCGGCCTGAAGATTTCCCGCCGCCGCCGCACGAAGTCTCGGTGCCCGACGGTCTCCACATGAAAGACAAACTGGCGCGCGCGGGAAACGCGGCGCTGAAGTTCACCGATCACGTCGTCGAAGCCGGTCAAGCGCACCCGAAGACCGCGGCGTTCGTGCTGCTCGGCACGGGCATGGTGCTGGGGTCGCTGGTGTATCGACTGGCGCAACCGCCGACGACCTCGCAGCGCATCGCGCGAACCCTGCGGCGCGGCGCCGTCAACGCGAGTCGCCTGCTGCTCGACGGCTTCGATGCCGCGCGCCACATGACGATGTGATTCGTAGCTGCCGTGACGACCGCGTTACTCGCAGCAAAGAACGAAAACGGGAGGCTGCTGACAGCAGGTCTCCTGAGGTGAAGCCGCGCGACGAATCCTCCCCGTTGCGCGGCTTCCCGTTTATTTGCGACGCGCGTTGGCGGTGGGGAACGGCTCGCGCTCCGCGTCTTCAGGGTTCGATTCGTCGCTGCCTTCGGCGAACTCCTGACGCGCGCTGGTCTCGACGAACGGGCCGCCCTCTTCTTCCTCGAGGTCTTCGTCGCGAATGTTCTCGGCTTCTTGATCGCCTGAGGTCTCGGAGGTGACCGCCGCTTCGCCGAGCTCTTCGGCGAGCGAGTCCTCCATTGCTTCCGGAATGTACTCAGGGGAATCGGCCATCGAGGTCTTCGTCGGCTCGTTCTCGAGATCGCGTTCGAGCGCTCTTTCTTTCGCGATGCTGCGATTGCGCTGGGTGGCTTTCGGCTCGACCACCTTCTTCGCGCGCGACGCCGGCTTCTTCGTGACCTTCACGCGAACCGGTGCCTTCTTCGCCTTCGCCTTCTTCGGCGCCGGCTTTTTCCGCGCCACGGTCTTCGCGGGCTTCGACGCCTTCCGGGCGACGAGACGTTTCGGGGCGCTCTTCTTCTTCTTCGTGGGCTTCTTCATGCGCAGCTCCTCATCGGTGAGAAATGATCGTGAGCGTACGGCGGCGCCAGTCAATCAGAACCTCAGGCCTGCGACGTTCCCGATTCGTGGCACGCCGCGCGCAAGCACCAGGCGCATGAACCCGAATCCAACCGAACCGAAGCCCAGAGACCCGACTCCTCCCGACCAGGATGAAGCGCGCAAGCGCGTGCAACAGCGCGACGACGAAGAGAGGACGCGCAAGAAGCGAAACGAAGAAGAATCAGATGACGACCGCAAGAAACGGGTTCGAATGGCACCCATTGGCGTCTTGGCGCGGCAACTCTCATACAGCGCAACCTCTGAGCTAGAGGCCAGCAAAGCAATGAGCGAGCGCGGACTGACGGAAGCTCGCTGGATCGCAGCGCAATATGATTTCCGGCACGTCCCCGAGAGGGTCAAGCGCCAATAATCTCACGTGATATTCCTCAGCGTCTTTTGCTATTCAGCATCTAGACTTTCCCATTGGCAAGGGTCCTGGTTCGTCGCGTGAGGCTTTTCAGGAAATCGGGGCTCCAGAATACTGGAAGGTAAAATGATTCCACACGCAGTCGCTGCTCGACTCCCAGACGATATTTTCGAGAGAACATCCCCCGAGAGCATCGTGCTTTGCGAAAACAATCTATCGCTCCAGCTTCCGTTCGCCTTCCGCGAGTTCTACAGCCGCTACTAAGGCCCTTTTGGAAGCGACGTCACGGGATTTGAGCTGTTGGATCTCTGCAATGGCAAGCCCAGCATTGAATCATCGACATTGATCGCCCGAAGGCTCTACGCATTTCCACCAGAAGCGCTTGTTCTTACCGAACTGCTCGGCAATGCAGTGCTAGTATATTCTACGATTCGAGACCAAGTATTCAATGTAGACTTCGAGGGCAGCGATAGGGAGTTTGTCGAAAACAAACTGCCTCCACGCTGGACTCCGTGGCACTCTTTTCTTGAATACTACTTCAAAGAGAGACGCCAGGTTCGAATACTCGACTGTCCGACACGACACTGACTCATGTATCGCAAGCAAACGTGCAGTCGCTGGTTCGTAAGTGGCTAAATCTTGTTTTGAGCGAGTCGCCGGTGCGCTCCACCGGATTCTGAACGCGAGCCATCGTGAGACAGCAACTACATCGTCGCAGCTGCGCTAACCGACGCGAGGCAGTCACCTCGTTGCGATGAACTCGGTCACATCGGAATTGGCTCCGTGCGTCACGCGATTCCCTTTGACTGGAAAGGTTCGCGGCGCGAAGCAGCGCCCGTTTTCCACCCCAAGGAGCATCACCGTGATCGTCGGAGTTCCGAAAGAAATCAAAACCCGTGAGTACCGCGTCGGCATGACGCCGGCCATCGCCGCCGCCTACGTCAAGGCGGGCCACACCGTGTTCGTCGAGCAGCACGCCGGCGAAGGCGCGGGCATCAGCGACGCCGACTACGAGCGCGTCGGCGCGAAGATGATCGCCACCGCTGACGAGCTCTGGAAGCGCGCTGAGATGATCGTCAAGGTCAAGGAGCCCATCGAGCCCGAATACGCTCGCATGCAGGAAGGCCAGATCATCTACACCTACTTCCACCTCGCGGCCGTGCCCGAGCTCGCGAAGGTGCTGGTGAAGAAGAAGATCGCCGCCGTCGCCTACGAGACCATCCAGCCTGAAGACGGCTCGCTGCCGTTGCTCAAGCCGATGTCTGAGGTCGCCGGCAAGATGGCGATTCAGGTCGGCGCGTGGTCGCTCGAGAAGGCCCACGGCGGCAAGGGCATCTTGCTCGGCGGCGTGCCCGGCGTGCGCAACACCAAGGTCACCATCATCGGTGGCGGCGTGGTCGGTACCTGCGCGGCGAAGGTCGCCGTCGGCATGGGCGCTGACGTGACGCTGCTCGACGTCTCGCTCAATCGCCTCACGTACCTCGACGACATCTTCGGCGGGAAGCTGAAGACCCTCATGAGCGACTCCGAGAACATCGCGAAGTCGGTGCGCGAGGCTGACCTGGTGGTCGGCGCGGTGCTGATCCCCGGCGCGAAGGCGCCCAAGCTCGTCAGCAAGGAGCTGGTCGCCGAAATGTCCAAGGGCTCCGCGGTGGTCGACGTCGCCGTCGATCAGGGCGGCTGCATCGAGACCATTCACGCCACCACGCACGACAACCCGACCTACGAAGTGTCGGGCGTCATCCACTACGGCGTGGCCAACATGCCCGGCGCGGTGCCGATGACCTCCACGTTCGCGCTCACCAACGCCACTCGCCCCTACGGCCGCAAGATCGCTGACATGGGCCTCAAGGCGGCCATCGCGTCAGACATCGCCCTCGCCCGCGGCCTCAACACCTACG
Source organism: Myxococcota bacterium (assembly GCA_048498275.1). GTDB lineage: Bacteria > Myxococcota > Myxococcia > Myxococcales > Myxococcaceae > Archangium_A. The sequence continues at coordinate 19,262 of JBEHYH010000043.1, forward strand.
GAGGTCACGTGACCTACGAAGCCGTCGCCAAGGACCTCGGCTATGACTACGTGGCAATCGGCGAGGCGCTGAAGCGGTAAAACTGACACACCTGTGTCACCCGCGCTTCGCACCTGGGTGATGTAGGCGCGCAAAAACATCAGTAATTCCGTACACTCAGCCGTCGTGCCGCAATCGGCACGGCGGCTGCTTCGTTTGGGAATCGTCTGGGACCTTCGGGCGTTACACGCCTCACTGAAACGGAGTTTCAAACGATGTTTGGCCTGACCAAGAGCAACGCGAGCCGCAGTCAGTTCGAAGCGCTGGTCGCACCGTGGTTCGACGGCCTCTACGCCGCCGCGCTCCGGCTGACGCGCAACGAGCGCAACGCTGAAGACCTCGTGCAAGACACCGTGATGCGCGCCTGGCGCTTCTTCGACAAGTTCGAACAAGGCACCAACTTCCGCGCGTGGATCTTCAAGATCCTCACCAACACCTTCATCAACAGCTACCGCCGCAACACGCGCGAGAAGTCGCTCCAAGACGAGTCGGAGCGTCAGACGGTCGAAGCGCGCTTCTTCAGCGCCGACGTCACCGAGCAGTCGCAGAACCCCGAAGACTATTTGATCGACCGCGCGATGAGCGAAGACGTGCTCAAGGCCATCGACACGTTGCCGATCGACTTCCGCATGGTGGTGATCCTCGCTGACCTCCAGGAGTTCTCGTACAAGGAGATCGCCGAGGTCTTGAACGTGCCTGTCGGGACGGTGATGAGCCGCCTCTTCCGCGGCAGAAAAGCGCTCCAGAAGATGTTGTTGGACCGCGAGCGCGAGACCGATGGTCAGGCGATCGACTTGAGCGCGTACCGCGAGAAAAAGAAGCTGGGTTGATGAATGAACTGTGACGAACTCCATACGCAGGTGACGCCGTTCCTCGACGGGGAGCTCATCGACGAGGCCCGGCTCGAGATGGAGGGCCACCTCGCCCGCTGCGAAAGCTGCCGCGCGCTGGTGGAGGTCGAACGTCACAACCTGCTGGTCGTTCGTGAAGCGCTGAAACAGACGGCTCCGAAGGCGCCCGAGGCGCTGCGCGCCCGCGTGTTCCAGAACCTGCGCGACGATGACGCGCATCACCGGCACGTGCGCTGGGGCAAGTTCGCCGCGCTCGCCGCCGGGGTGACGGTGACCATGGTGGCCGCGAACATCGAGTACAAAGGCTACCAGCGGCGCCTCTACGAGCAAGACGCGGCGCTGCGGCACGCGCGTCAATTTCCGCTCGAAATCGAACAGTCGCCCGAGAACATCGAGCGCTGGTTCGGCGGCAAGTTGGACTACCGCGTCACGCTCCCCCATTTCCCCAACGCGAAGACGGCGGGCGCGCGCCTGCTGCAGGTGCGCGACAAACCGGCGGCGTACATCCGCTACGACGCGCCGAAGCAGATGGGGCTGTTCATCTACGGCGACGACAATGACGTCGACGTCGGCGCCACGCCCGCGGTCGGCACCAGCCACGGGTACAACGTGGTGAGCTGGCGCGAAGGCGACGTGGTGTACCAGTTGGTCACCGACCTCGATGAGCGCGACATCCAGGAGCTCGTGCACCCCACGGCTCCGGCGATCGCTGAGCCGTCGACGTTGCCGGCCTCGCAGATTCCGCAGGTGCAACCTGCCTCTCTGCAGCGCTGAAACCGTGAACCGCGGCGCGGTTTCAGCTACCATTTCCATACATGTCGAAATCAGTATTGATCGTCGAGAAGGACACGGCCCTCATCGCGGAACTTCGTGAGGTGCTGACCGCCAAGGGTTTCGAAGTCGAAGAGACCACCGACGGCAAAGGCGCCCCTGAACTCATCCGCAAGACGCAGCCGGGCGTCGTGGTGCTCGCCGTCGATCTCGACGCGGGCCAGAACGGCTACATCATCTGCAAGAAGCTCAAGAGCGACGACGATCTCAAGAGCGTGCCCGTCATCATCATCGGCGACTCGAAGGGCTTCGCGCAGCATCAGAAGCTGAAGACCCGCGCTGAAGAATACGTGGGCAAGCCGATGGAGGCCGGCGCGCTGGTCGATGTCGTCGGCAAGCTCATCGGCTTCCCCGAATCGCCTCCGACCGACGGCGCGGGCTTC